>CAIUXU010000229.1 GCA_903903205.1 uncultured Syntrophobacterales bacterium | reverse complement strand
CGGTTCCTACTACCTTCCTTTCATCGTGGACCGGTTTTGCATGGTTCACCCGAGGATCCGGATTTCCGTGGAAACACTGCCGACGGATCTGATTGTGGAGAAGACGGCGACGCTTTCAAACGATCTCGGCTTCATCTCCTACCCTGTGCCGCACAAAAAGCTGCTTGCGCGCGAGGTTCTGGAAGACAGTTACCAGATCATCGTTCCGCCGGGGCACCCCCTTGCACTGAAACCGGTTATCGAACCGGCGGACCTGGCCGGCCTTGCGCTCATCGTCCACGAACAGGGGTCGGCCCCCCGCAGGAGCATCGATGATTACATCCGGAGGCATGGTATCCATGTTTCCATCCCCCTTGAACTTTCCAACAACGAAGCCATCAAGACTGCCGTGGAGGAGGGGGTGGGCGTGGCCGTTATCACCAGAAGGGTAGTCAGCAAAGAGATCGGGATGGGAACGCTGAAGGCCATTCCTCTCTCCGATCCCGCGATGACGCGAAAATTCTATATGATTCATCACAAGGATAAATATATCTCCCGGCCGCTGCAGAGCCTGATCGACGAGGTTGACCGGTGGATCTCCGAATACCGGCGGGGTCTTCATTAATTTTTGTTATCGGTCGGGAAGTTATGAAACCACAGTTTGCAAAGATCCTCTTTGATCAGAAGGACCACGAGCTGATTAAATTGGTCCAGGAGGTTCTGAGCCGGGAGGCTTCCCGAAAAAACTTCAAGGATCTGCTCAATCCCTATCTGAACCCCCACGGCATCAAAGAGATGGCGGCCTCCCAGGGATTCCGTATCGCCTATGCGATGGCCAACCTGCTCCATTCCCTGGAAATCGGCAAGGCCGATGACCGCCTGAACGCATTGCGCGCCCTGCATGACGAAGCGTTGAACATCACCCACAGCTCGCTCCGCCGGAATACGGCACGGGTGCTCCTCCAGATCGTCAAGGAGCTGGTCCGGGTGCGGGGGGATTATGAAAAACAGCTTGAGCTGGCCCATGATTTTCGTGTGGCCACTTCTGGCAAACCGCGCCTTATCCGCGAGGAGTTGAGGCGCTATCATCTTCTGGAGATGCCGGAAGAGTGGAACCAGATCGCCTTCGACGACCATGTCCACGACGCCAACACGAAAGGACGCAAAACCCCCACCCATCTGATCATGGATGCCTGGATCAAAGGGATCCGCCGCCTGACGGTGATCTACTATAATTTTGTTCCGCCGGAAGCCGCATCCGAACTCCTCTACGCCGGCGAGATCATGGGAATCGCCATCCGCATCGGGGTTTCGATGGGCGCCCAGTTTCGAGGCAGGAATATCCGGTTTATCTGGGTGCCGCGCGGATTCTCGGATACCGGGGATTTTCTCTCTTTCCTGGCGGAGCCGTCTGTTAGCGCCTTCATGGACGAAGGGCGCCAGGTATCCGAATACAAGAAGAGCCATGTCATTGCGGTGTTGAATGAATTCAACCGAAACCACCGCACCGCCATCAACGAAGCCTTTGGCGTTGAACTTCCGAGGCTCGATCCGACCGATTTTCTCACCTTTGTCGGCGGCGGCCAGGCGTCGATCCTCCATCTGGCGGAGTTTATCCATACCCACCTTCTGCCGCTGATGGAAAACCGCGTTTCCGAACTCAGGAGCCTTTATGCCGAGGCGTCCGCCGGAGAGCGCGAACGGATGGAAGTCCTGGTCACCCGAATGCGGGAGCTCGATTCGGAGGCCATCGTTGAACAGTACCTCAGGCCGGTCCACAATCCTTCCCTGTCCGTGGCGGATGTGAGCCTGACGAACATTCCGCCGCTTCTCAGGCTAGCGCCTTATGAACTCATGCTGAAGCTCGACCGGCTCCATTCGGGATATCGGATCTGCCTCAACCTGAGCGATCTGGGCGTGGAAGACGTTCTGGAAATTCTCTATGACTGCAAAGGGATGATCACCCACCTGGAGATCTTCAACCTTAAGGACCATGTAGCCGGAATAACCATACATTACAAGGAAATCAGCGAACTTCAGACGGCTCTCAACGAAGGAAACGTCATTACCCTGAAAAAACTGATCCGCGGCATGATCCGGCGTCTCAAAGATTCTGACGAAGTGGACACGCTACGGGTTTCAAGGGGGGACACCTTGCGGCAAGATGTCCCCATTATCACAAAGTTTACAGAAATACTATGTAATATTCCAGTCTTACAGTCTCACTATCGAATCGTCCCCCTTAAGGCGAGCATCGGCAGCGACTCCACCGGCCGCTCCCGGCGCCAGTATGGCATGGGGATGATCATCCGGGATACGCTGACCCCGCGCGCCCAGAGGGCGATCCGGCAAACCATGCTTCCAATGGACTTCATCCTCCCCGTCCGGATGACGGCTTATCCGCGAACAACTTATCTCCCGTATGCCGCAGAAGGGGACCTGAAAAAATGGTCCCGGCGCCTTCGGCTTCTGCCGGGGCTGAAGCGTCTCGGAGAAAAGCGCGTGCACGACTGGGAGATTCGCGAGAATGCGACGCGCCTGGAGACACCGGGAAACATCATCCCTCTTGGAGGTCTGCACGAGGAGGCCGGAAACGAGCTTTATCTGGTCGAAAAAAAAACGCAGGTGGAACAAGGGAAAACCTGGAAATACCTGAACAGCGGGGTCAAAAACGCGATCAAGGTGCTGATCGGTTTTATCCCGGCGTTTCTCACCTTTGCGCTGACGAAGGAGTGGTGGTTTCTGGCGTACTGCGGGGCCTTCATCTGGTTCGGGATTACAGGCCTCCGGAACAT
>CAIUXU010000228.1 GCA_903903205.1 uncultured Syntrophobacterales bacterium | reverse complement strand
TACCTGAAAAGCGGATCCCTCGGCCGGGGAAGCTTCGTCCCTCTTGAGGTCCGGTCCCACACCTCCAGCGCGTCCGGCGCCTCACTCGCAGAGTACGAGCATCTCCGGGAGGCGGTCCCGCTGATTGAACGGATCACGGTCCGGGAGGATTGCCGGGCGATCGTCAACGAACTGCTGGGCGACGTCCTTCTGATCCCCAACCTCGGAAGCGGCATCTCCCTCTGGCGGCAGAACGGTTTCTGCGGCACCTTTGTCACCCCGGATGGGGACATCATCAGCCCGAGCGGCATCCTGACAGGCGGGAGCGGCAATGGCAGCGACCGGAGCCTGCTGCGCAACCGGCGTGAAATCGCCGAGCTTACCGAAGAGGTTGCAAAGCTCCAGGCAGACCTCCAGGAGGAGCAGGAAGGTCGGAAAAAAGCCGCCACCCTGATTGCCCAGTGGGACGAGGAACTCCTGCGGCTCCGTTCCCAGGTTCACCTCACGGAACTTCGGATCAACGGCCTTCGAAAGGACGTCGAACGGTACGATGGCGAATTGCGCCAGGTCGGAGAGCGGCTCAAGGCGCTCAATTTCAATCGGGAAAACCTCGCAGCGGAAGCCGCTGAAGCCCGGGGGAAGATTACTCGGCACGAAGCGGAGATGAAGGTCACCGAAGACAAAGAGGCGGCGCTCAACGGGGCGATGGCCGAAGACCGGGAGCGGGGAGATGCGCTCCGGGCCGATCTCGAAGAGCGGGAGCACACCCTTACCGAGCGGAAGATCCGCCTGGCCTCTCTCGAAGAAAAACGGGAGGCCGACCGGAGGACACTGGCCCGTTTGGAAGACTCGCTTGTTGACCACTCCCGCGAGATCGCAGCCCGGACGGCCGACGCGGAAACCTGTCAACGCGAAGCGCAGGCGCTTACCCTGCAGATCGCCGACGAGGAAGAGGCGCTCAAAGACCTCTACGCCGAATGCGAAACCATAGAGAAAACCCTCTCCGAAAAGCGGGACGCCCAGCAGGAAAAGGAGGCTCTCCTCCGCACGCGGGAGGCGGAGATTCGGGAGATCAAGAAGGTTCTCGAGGGACAGCTCCGCGAGGGGACAGAACTGGAGGTCGCCGTCAGGGAGATCGCGTTGCAGTTGGAGAACCTCCAGAGAAACATCCAGGAGAAGTACGGTGTTGACCTCATTCAGCTCCTCCCGGAATTCCATCCACTCGAAGAGGAGGCTGTGACGGCGCTCGCCGACCGGCTTGAAAAGGACCGGCAGGCCGTTGATATTTTCGGCGAGGTCAACCTCCTTGCACTTTCCGAGCACGAGGAGCTCAAGACGCGCTTCGAGTTTCTTACCAGCCAGATCGCCGACCTGAATACCTCTCTGGATACGCTCCAGAAGACGATCTCCCGGATTAACACTGTCTCCCGGCAGCGGTTCGCCGAAACCTTCGCGGGCGTGAACCAGTGCTTCCAGCAGGTCTTCTCCCGCCTCTTCCCCGGCGGCCGGGCCGAGCTCAGCCTGACCGACGAGAACGACCTCCTCGAAACGGGGGTGGACATCGAGATCCGGATCCCCGGGAAACGGACACAGAGCGTCACGCTCCTTTCCGGCGGTGAGAAGTCCCTGTCGGCGATCGCGCTGATCTTCTCGATCCTCCTCTACCGCCCCGTACCCTTTGTTCTGCTGGACGAGGTGGACGCGGCACTCGACGATACGAACATCGGGCTCTTCAATCGACTGGTGAAGGATACCGCGACCCAATCCCAGATCCTGATGATCACCCACAACAAAAAATCGATGCAAATCGCGGACAGCCTTTACGGCGTCACGATCCTGAAGCAGGGTGTCTCCACCCTGGTATCCGTGAGTCTCAACTGAGTTCTCCTTTCTTTCTTTACATTTGTTAGCAAAAAGCATTATAACCCCCACCGCACCGGCACGCATGTCCTGTTTGAACTGGGCAGCGATGGTGCAATCCCATTTCAGGAACGGATGCATGGAAGAAGAAAACGGCAAAAGGGGATTTTTCGACCGACTGAAGTCGGGGCTTGCCAAAACCCGGAAGCTCCTCCTGACGGACGTCGATGATATCCTCCTTGGAAGCAAAGAGATCGACCAGGCGCTCTTCGACGAGCTGGAAGAGGCGCTGATCGTGGCGGATGTGGGGCCGGCCTTCACCGCTGAACTTATCGAATCATTGAGGGGCAAGGTGAAGCGCAAGGAGCTTGCCAATCCGGAAGTCCTCAAAAAGGTTCTCCGGGAGACGATGCAGGCGATTCTGCTACGAAACGAGGCATCGCTGATGATCCCGACAGACAAGATCTACACGATCATGGTTGTCGGGGTAAACGGCACGGGGAAGACCACGACCATCGGCAAACTCGCCCGTAACCTGAAGGAGGAAGGCCACGCGGTAACGCTCGTTGCCGCCGACACATTCAGGGCGGCGGCCATCGAGCAGTTGGAGGTCTGGGCAAAACGGGTGAATGTCCCGCTGATCCGGCAAGCTGCAAACGCCGACCCCGCCGCCGTCGTCTTCGACGCAATACGCGCAGCCAAGGCCGGACCTCCGGGTGTGGTCATCATCGACACGGCAGGCCGCCTCCATACGAAAGTAAACCTGATGGAAGAGCTGAAGAAAATGAAGCGGATCATGGGGCGCGAACTGCCCGGCGCGCCGGATGAGCTT
>CAIUXU010000227.1 GCA_903903205.1 uncultured Syntrophobacterales bacterium | reverse complement strand
GAGATAGAACTGGGGATCCAAGTATGGAGCAAACAATGAAAGTCCTTCTTCCGCAGCCGATTGAGGCCGAGGCGGTCAGCATTCTTGAAAAAAACGGCGTCGAGTGGATTACGGCCGTCGAGCCGAAGCCCGAAATCGTTGGGCCTCTGATGAAAGAGGCGCAGGCGATCGTCCTTCGGACAGGCATCCGGATTACGCGTGAGCTTCTTTCCAGCCCGAACGATCTGATGACGATTTCGCGCACCGGGGCCGGGGTGGACAACGTGGATCTTTCGGCCGCGACCGAAAAAGGAATTATCGTGACCTCCAGCATCGGCGTCAATACCACATCGGTTGCCGAACACGCCCTGGCGCTGATCCTGGCGCTCTTTAAGCAATTGTTTCTCATGGATGGCGAAGTGCGGAAGGGGAACTTTTCGATACGTTACCAGAATCATCCGCGAGATCTGCTCGGAAAGACGATCGGGATCGTGGGATTCGGGCGGATCGGTTCGCTCATTGCGCGTGCCTGCAACACGGTTTTCGCGATGAAGGTCCTGGCCCATGATGTTTTCCTGAGCGATCAGCAGAAGGCAGCCTGTCAGGATTGGGTTACTTTTACAGACTTGCCGGATCTCTGCAAAAATTCCGACGTTATTTCCATTCATACGCCGCTTACGAGGGATACTGAAAAGATGTTCGGCCGGTCGTTTTTTTCCGGGATGAAAAAGACGGCCTTCATCATCAATACGTCGCGGGGAGGTGTCATCGACGAGCCGGATCTCATCCGGGCTTTACGGGAAGGGGTCATTGCGGGCGCAGGGCTGGATGTGTTTGAACATGAGCCAATACAGCCCGGAAGTGAGCTGCTTGCCATGAAGAATGTGATCCTTACCCCCCACACGGCGGCGCTGACCGAAGAGTGTGTGAACCGGATGGCGGTTGCGGGGGCTGAGCGGGTGGTCGATCTGTTTAACGGCTTCATCCCCGAAAATGTGGCCAATCCGGAGGTGCTTGCTCTGGAGAGGTGGAAATACCTGCGGAAAAAGTAGTGTGGAAAATAGGGGCGCTGTCCCTAATTTTCCAGGAAAGGACGTGAGATCTTGGGACGGGAAGTGAGGCTGGTGCAGGGCAATCAGGCGATGTCGGAAGGGGCCATTTATGCGGGAGCCCGTTTTTTTGCCGGTTATCCGATAACGCCCTCTTCGGAAATCGCGGAAGAGTGTTCGAAAGTGATGCTGAAAGTGGGCGGCGTCTACATGCAGATGGAGGATGAGATCGCCAGCATCGCCGCAGTGATCGGGGCCTCTCTTGCGGGAGCAAAGGCGTTTACGGCGACGAGCGGACCGGGGTTTTCGTTAATGCAGGAGAATTTGGGCCTTGCCGTCATGGGAGAGGTCCCCTGTGTTGTGATCAATGTTCAGCGTCGCGGGCCCAGCACAGGCCTTTCCACCAAGCCGGCCCAGGGCGACATCATGCAGCTCCGCTGGGGTCGGCATGGCGACCAGAGCGTGATCGCCCTCTGTCCTGCGACGGTTAGCGAATGTTTTGCGATGACGGTTACCGCCTTTAATTTTGCGGAAAAGTTCCGTGTTCCGGTAATCGTCGCCCCCGACGAGATTGTGGCCCACATGCGTGAGGCCTTTTCGCTTCCCGAGCCCGGCGAGGTCGCGGTGATCGACCGGAAGAAGCCTTCCGGTTCCCCGAAGGATTACAAGCCGTTCGCGGCGGACGCCGATGGCATTGCGCCGCTTGCGGCCTACGGAAGCGACTACGTTTTCCATGTGTCGAGTTCGATGCACGGCCCGGAGGGTTACAGCAACAATGACCCCGCCAATGCCGTGTGGCGTGTCACGCAACTTCACAGGAAGATCGAAATGCACCGGGACGAGATCGTGATCACCAAGCGCTTTGCCACGGAGGATGCGGAGGTTTTGTTGATTGCCTTTGGGGCGACAACCCGCGCCAGCCGGGCCGCGGCGTTGGAGCTCCGGAAGCGGGGAATCAAGGCCGGAGTTCTCCAACTGATCACCCTCTGGCCGTTCGCGGACAGGGAGGTGGCGACGCTGGCGGCCAGGATGAAAACCGTGATCGTCCCGGAGATGAACTACAGCGGCCAGGTGGCCGGCGAGGTTCAACGGGTCTTGGGAAGCGGGGCGGATATCCGGAAGGTCAACAGCTTTAATGGTGAGGTCATCACGCCGCAGGATATCCTGCAGGCGATCGTTTGAGGAGCTCGTAAAAATCAAAAAGTTCCTCCCGGGGGAGGGTTCGGGTGGGGGTGAAAAGTGTCACATGCGACAGGGATTGCATATCTGAAAGAGGGGGTCCTGCCACACATGTGGTGCTCCGGCTGCGGGATTGGTGTCATGCTGGGGGCCATGCTGCGGGCATTCGAGGAGCTGGGTTACCGAAACAGCGACACCGTTGTTGTGACGGGGATCGGTTGCACCGGGAAGGCGGATGACTACCTGGTGACCCATGCCCTTCACACGACGCACGGCCGCGCGCTGGCTTATGCCACGGGAATCAAGGCCTTCAATCCGAAGCTGCACGTGGTCGTTCTGATGGGCGATGGGGACAGTGTGACCATCGGCGGGAATCACTTCATTCATGCCGCGAGACGGAATATCGATCTTACGGCCATCGTCATCAACAACTTCAATTACGGAATGACGGGGGGGCAGGTTTCCGCCACCACGCCGGGCGGCCGCTTTACCAGCACCACCTCCTGGGGGAACCCGGAGCGCGACTTCGACATCTGTGCGCTTGCGGAAGTTGCGGGCGCCAATTATGTGGCCAGAGAGACGCCTTACCACGGCTGGGAAATGAAGGAGCTGATCAAGGAGGCCCTGAACAAGAAGGGATTTTCGCTTGTGGAGATCTTCAGCCCCTGCCCCACCCATTTCGGCAAAAACAACGAAATGAAACAGACCCGGGAAATGCTCGACTGGTTCAAGGAAAAGGGGTTGCCGGTGGAGCAGTACAGAAAATTGAGCGTGGCGGAACAGGAGAACCATTTTGCTATTGGCAAGCTGGTGGAACGGGATGCCCCGGATTTCAATACGAGGTATGAGGAGATCAGGGCTAAGGCAACAGCCTGCTGAAGGAAGGTGCGGAGCAAAATGACGGAAAAGAAAGAGAGATATGAGATCATTCTGGCCGGATCAGGCGGTCAGGGTCTGGTGCTTGCCGGCATCATGCTGGGTGAAGCCGCGATTCTGGAAGGCAGGAATGTTGTCCAAACCCAATCCTATGGCATTGCCAGCCGCGGCGGCCTCTCCCTGGCGGAGGTGATTATCGATCGTGAGGAGATCGTCTATCAGCAGGTGCAGGAGCCGGACTTCATCCTGGCGCTGACGGAGGAGGCCCTCGAAAAGTATGCGGCCCTGGCGGAAAAAGGGGTTCGTATTTTTTATGATACGACGCTTGCCAAACCGAGAACGGGGGCAAACCTGACCGGTTATCCTTTCACGAAAATCGCCAGTGATCTTGGGAATGTGGCGTCCGTGAACATCCTTTCTCTGGGAGCGTTGACAGCCGCGGTTCCGGTGGTGAAAACGGAAAGTCTGGCCAACGTAATTCGGAAGCGTTTCCGGGGGAAAGCCCTGGAGATGAACCTGGATGCACTGCAAAAGGGCGTGGAGCTGATCTGAGTTTGGATTGGAAAGGAGAGCGAGGAAACGTGGGAGCGATGAAGTGCAACAATCCGTCAACAGCCCCCTGTCGGGAAGCCTGTCCGGCGGGCATTGATGTCCCCCGGTATATCCGGCATATCCGGGATGGCCGTTTTGAAGATGCGCTGG
>CAIUXU010000226.1 GCA_903903205.1 uncultured Syntrophobacterales bacterium | reverse complement strand
GCACCTTGGCGCCGGAGTCGTTGAACTGGTGCTCCAGTTCCGGATCCGAGTAGAGGGGGTTGTTCATCACGGTGATCGCCCCGATCTTCAGGATCGCGTAATAGGCAACGACGCAGGGAACCACGTTCGGCAGCAGGATCGCCACGGCGTCCCCCTTCTTGATCCCGAAGTCCGCCAGGCAGGCGGCAAAACGGTCCACCATCTCCTTCAACTGACTGAAGGTGACAACCGTCCCCTGAAAAATGATAGCCGGTTTGTCGGCAAACGTTTTTGCCGTCCGGTCCATGATATCCGGCATGCAGATCTCTTCATATTTGACGAACTCCGGAACCCCCTTTTCGTAGGACTTCAGCCACAGCTTTTCCTGATACCTTGTCTCTGCCATTCTCGTCCACTCTCCCTTCTTTGAGTTATGTAAGCTTATGTAAGCGACTATACCGTGCAAACCTCCACCGGCGGTTTCTCCTCCTCCAGGTCCATCGACTTCCAGACGATCTCGGCGATATCGAGGGCGGCCATCGCCTCCTCCTTCTTGCGGTCCTTGATTCCGTCTGCCAGCATTGTCAGGCAGAAGGGGCAGCCCACGGCGATCCGATCCGCCCCCGTGGCAATCGCCTGGTCGGTCCGCATGTTGTTGATCCGGTCGCCGATATCCTCCTCCATCCACATCCTTGCCCCGCCGGCGCCGCAGCAGAAGCTCTTTTCGAAATTGCGCTCCATCTCCGTCAGTTTCAGCCCGGGGACGGCCTTCAGGATATTCCTTGGCTGATCATAGATGTCGTTGTAACGGCCGAGGAAGCAGGAATCATGGTAGGTGAAGAGCCCCTCCACCGGTTTTTTGAGGGTAATCTTCCCTTTGGCGATCAAATCGGCGATGATCTCTGTATGGTGCAGAACCTCAAACTCCCCGCCGAAATGGGGATAGTCCTTCTTCAGCGCGTTGTAGCCGTGGGGACAGGTGGCGATGATCTTCTTCACGTTGTAGCCCTTCATCACCTCGATGTTCGCCTGGGCCAGCGTCTGGTAGAGGTATTCGTTGCCGCCCCGCATCGCGGAGTCGCCGCAGCACCCCTCCTCCGTCCCCAGAATCCCGAAGCTCACCCCCGCCGCCTTCAGGATCTTGGCAAAGGCCGTGGAGACCTTCTTCCCGCGGTCGTCAAACGATCCGGAGCAGCCCACATAGAAGAGGTACTCAACGTTCGGATCTTCCGCAAGCGTCGGAATCCCTAACTCCTTTGCCCAGTCCGCCCGGAGGTGGGAACCGATCCCCCAGGGGTTGGAGTTGTTCTCGATGTTCCGGAAGGTTAGTTGGAGTTCCGGCGCGAAATCGGCCTCGGTGAGAACCTTGTACTGCCGCATCTGGATGATCTTGGGAACATGCTCGATCGAGGCGGAGCAATTCTCCTGGCAATACAGGCAGTTCGTGCAGGCCCAGAGTTCATGTAGATCGATCGTCCCGCCGACCAGCGTCTTCTCTTCCGGCGGCGCTACCGCCCCTTCTGCCGCTGCTGATCCGCTTTCGGCAGCCTTCTTCGCCGCAACAGCCGCGGGCGCCTGTTCGAGCCAGTAGTTCTTCAGATCCTGGGTCAGTTTCTTCGGCGAGAGTGGCTTCCCGGAAAGATAGGCCGGACAGCCATCCTGGCAGCGTCCGCAGCGTGTGCAGGCATCCGCGTCGAAAATCTGCTTGCTGGTGAACTCCTCCAGCTTGCCGACGCCGAACGATTCCGCCGTTTCGAAATCCCGGATCGGTTCGATGGCCCCCACCGGTTGCAGCGAGGCCATGAAATGGTTGGCCGGCGTCGTGATGATGTGTATCAGGCGGGAGTAGGGAATATAGGCGATAAAGCCGAGCCCCAGAAAGGTGTGGGTCCACCAGGTGAGCTTGTGGAGAACCTTCGTTGTCCCAATATCGACACAGGCGAAGGCCTTGGCCAGGTACCAGCCGCCGAACGACCAGACCTCCCACGGCGGACAGGTCACCCGAATCCGGAGCGCCTCGATGATGAAGCCGGTTACGATGATCCCGAGGATCAGCAAGAGAGCGATCGCATCATCCGGGGTGTTGTCCGGTTTTCCCTGATAACCGAGGCGGTCCGGTTTCTGAATATAACGCCGGTAGATCGCCAACAGCACACCGAGCAGGACGGCTACTCCGAAAAGATCCATCAGGAAGGAGAAGACGATATAGACCGTCCCCCGGAGAAAGGCCCAGCCGAGCGGCTCCGCGATGTGAAATTCGGTGGCGTCGAACGCCGCCCCGAAGATCAGCACAAAGAATCCGAAAAAGATCAGCCCGTGCATAATGCCGGGATAGGGTTCCTGGAAGGTCTTCCACTGGAGAAGCCCATTTACAAAGAGTGATTGGACCCGCTCCCGAAGGTGGTCCATCCGCTGTTCCGGCTTGCCGATAGCGACCCACAGTTGCCACCGCCGGTAAACGCCGTAGGCGAAGATGGCAAGGGCGACCGCGGTAAAGAGAAAGAGAAAGGGTTCAAAAAATTCGGCATTCCAGAAAACCTGCCGCCCCTCGTTTCCGACCGTAAACGGGCTGTGCTCC
The DNA here is from genome assembly GCA_903903205.1 of uncultured Syntrophobacterales bacterium. GTDB lineage: Bacteria > Desulfobacterota > Syntrophia > Syntrophales > UBA5619 > UBA5619. The sequence goes on along the minus strand of CAIUXU010000226.1, from coordinate 2,283 downwards.
ATACACCCCCTCCGCTGTTTCCGCTAAAAATGATGCTCTCGTCAAAAGTCGAAAATGCCCAAGAATCGTCATTCCGGTGAAAACCGGAATCCAGAGATTTCAGGTAGTTCTGGATACCGGCTTTCGCCGGTATGACCGTTTGGGAGTCCACCCGGTCCCGCCCGACCCTCCGCGTGATGGGGAGGGGATCTCCCTATTCGGGAAATCCCCTCCGTAAGGAGATAATCCTCTGTAGAATAGAGGATTAAGGGGCGCTTGTGATCATGCAAGCAATTTTTTGCACTCCTGGGTGAATTCGGGAATGATCTTGAACAGGTCGTCCACAATACCATAGTCCGCCTTCGTGAAAATGGGCGCCTCGGCATCCTTGTTGATCGCCACGATGATCTTCGAGGAGCTCATCCCGGCCAAGTGCTGAATGGCGCCGGAGACGCCGCAGGCAATGTAGAGGTTCGGAGAGACGATCTTGCCGGTCTGCCCCACCTGATCGGACTGGGGTCTCCATCCGGCATCGACCGCCGCACGGGACGCGCCAACCGTTGCGCCGAGAACGGCCGCCAGCTCTTCAAGGATGGCGTATCCTTCCGGTCCCTTCATGCCGCGCCCGCCAGAGACAATCATATTGGCCTCCGTCAGGTCGGCCTTGCCGCTCGTATCCTTCTGTACCTCAAGAACTTTTGTTTTGAGCTGACCCGCATCGAGGGCTGGGTCGAACTTCACAACGGCGCCAGCCTTCGCGTTTTCCACCGCGGGAAAGACATTCGGTCTCAGGGATGCCATCTGCGGGAAGGTGGAGAAAACCACCTCGCCGAAACATTTCCCGGCATACATCGGGCGGATCGCAAGCAGTTTGCCATCGGCAATCTTAACATCCGTGCAGTCCGTCGCCAACCCCGTCACCAGTTTTCCGACGAGGCGGGCGGAGAGATCCTTCCCCTGGGTGGAGGCGCCCAGAAGCAGGATGGCCGGATCATTCTCCTTGACGACCTTGGCCACCGCCGCCGCATGGGCGTCCGTCGTGTAGGGCTCGAGGGCGGGAGAATCCGCCACAAAGACCCTGTCCACACCATATTTTCCCAATTGCCCGGCGATCCCCTCGATCCCCGAGCCGCAGAGGACGGCGCACACCTCTTCTCCAAGAACGTCCGCCAGCTTCCGGGCGGTGCTCGCCAGTTCGAAGCTGATCTTGCGGAAGGCCCCATCCCGCTGTTCTGCAACAATCCATACCCCTTTTGCCATATCCAAATCCTCCTATATAACTTTCGCCTCTTCCCTGAGCAGTCTGGCCAGTTCTCTGGCCTTTGTCGCCGGGTCGTCGCCGCAGATGATCTTCCCCGCGGCCCTTGCCGGAGGCGGGATAAACTTTGCAACCCTTGCGTTGGCGGTGACGGTGACGCCAAGCGAGGCGGCATCCTTCACATCGACCGGCTTCTTCTTGGCTTTCATGATCCCGGGGAGCGACGCGTAACGGGGCTCGTTTAACCCCTTCTGCGCGGTCACAAGACAGGGAAGCGGACATTCGATCAGGAGCTGCGCCCCTTCGATCGGCCGGATCACCTTGACGGAACTGCCGGCAAACTCAAATTTGGTCACCACCGTGATCTGGGGGATGCCCAGGAGCTCTGCCAAAATGGCGCCAACCTGCCCGGAGTCATCGTCGATCGCCCGCTGACCGCAGAAAATGATATCATGTGGAATTCCCTTGATCGCCGCCGCCAGTGCGGAGGCCGTCGCGAATGCATCCGCACCGTCGAACGCCGGATCGCAGATGTGAATCCCCTTGTCGGCGCCCATCGCGAGGGCGGTCCGGATCGTCTCCATCGCCCGCGCCGGTCCGACATTGACGATGGTCACCTCGCCGCCGTTTTTCTCCTTCAACCGCAGGGCCTCTTCCACGCCGAACTCGTCATAAGGGTTCATAACCCACTTGATGCCACCCTCTTCAATCCCCGAGCCGTCCGGCTTCACCTTGATTTGAGCCTCTGTATCCGGAACCTGTTTAACACATGCGACAATATTCACCTTTTCCTCCTCTCGTCTATAGCCTGTTATTCACCAGATCCGTAACCACGGCCGGATCGGCCAGCGTGCTCGTATCGCCCAGATCGCTTACATCATTCGCAGCCACCTTCTTCAGAATGCGCCGCATGATCTTGCCGCTCCGCGTTTTGGGGAGACCGTCCGCCCACTGGAGCTTGTCCGGCGTGGCGATCGGCCCGATGATTTGCCGGACGTGCGCAACCAGCTCTTTCTTCAGCGCCTCCGATTTCTCCACGCCCGTGT
>CAIUXU010000225.1 GCA_903903205.1 uncultured Syntrophobacterales bacterium | reverse complement strand
GCTATCTTTCCGACGGGGCGCAGATCGGCGGCGGACTCCTCCGGATCGGAGCCATGGGCCGAGATGATCTTCGCGTCCTGCCAGTCGAGGCCGAGTCTTGCAAAGGCGACCTGGATGGAGCTGATTCCGGGAATCACCTCGCAGTTCTCCCGTCCGAAACGCTGGATCACCGGCTGTGCCAGGCTCGCAATGCCCGGATCGCCGGTGGCGAGAAGGACGACCTGCTGCCCGGCGTCGCGGCGGGAGGCCATTTCGTCAATGGTTCCATCGATGTCCACACCCGAATCGATCCGTTCCGCAACGACCTCCGGGAAGAACCCCATCAGGCGCCGGGAGACGATCAGGACGTCGGCCCTCGCTGCGGCTGCACGGGCCGCTGGCGTAATGTAGGACTCCGCGCCGGGTCCGCACCCGACAATGATGATCTTCTTTTTTTCTACAGCCATGGCTTCACTCCTCCCGAAGAACCGAGGATGCGGCAGCCGAGGTCGATAATGACCACGGCGACATTGAGACTCTCCCCTGTCCGATTATCGACGGCCTTATGAATCGCCGCCGCCACTCTATTCCCCAGCCTCTTTTTCTCCACCCCATCGAGGGCTGCGAAGATTCCCTCGACCGTCGGGCTCTCCGCCGCCGGTCGCCCCAGCAGAACTGCGTGCATTTCCTCAACAATGGGGAGTGCGCTTCCCGACCTTCCGGAGTGGGTGTCCCAGTTTCCCGCCGTCAGTTTGGCCAGTTTCCCGGGGTGGCCCACCATGAGGAGCGACGCAAAGGGCTGTCGGGTGGCCTCATCGATGGCGAACCCCCATTCGTTCCCGACCTCCACAACCTGCTCCGGCGTGACGCGGAAATGGCTCCGCGCCGCCCGTTCGCCGATGTGGCCGGGAACGAATACCGGCGTTCGGCAGCCCGCCGCCGCCACAACGTTGAGGACGCACCGGATGGTCTCGCGCAGCGCAGAACAACTGAACGGCCGGACGATTCCCGTTGTCCCGAGGATCGAGAGCCCGCCCACGATGCCGAGCCGCGGGTTGAAAGTCTTTGCGGCCAGATCCCGACCTCCGGCAATCGAGATCGTCACCCGGACACCACGTGCCGTGACCTCCCGGACCGCCTCCCGGATCATCTGCTGCGGCACGGGGTTGACGGCCGGCATGCCGGGAGAAACGGCCAGCCCCGGCTTCGTTACCGTTCCCACCCCTTCTCCGGCGGCGAATTCCACCCCGTCGCCTTCGGTCCAGCCGACCGCAACTGAGATAAGCGCTCCATTCGTCACATCCGGATCGTCGCCCGCGTCCTTCCGGACCATCGCCTCCGCCCCTTCGTCCGTCCGCCGGACGTATTCGACGGGCATACACCGCCTCTGCCCGTCGGGAAAGGGAATTTCTACCTCTTCGGTAGCCAGCCCTTTTGCGAGGAGCAGCAGGGCCGCCTTTGCCGCTGCCGCCGCGCAGCTTCCAGTGGTGTATCCCTCCCGGAGCGCGTTCATGGGCCGATCTCCTCGATTCCCGGGAGGATCATCTCCTTCGGGATCAGTTCCAGGAGCTGCGCCCGCGCCTCCCCGATCGTCAGCGGAAGGCCGTCGATCGGGACGCCGTCGTGCCGCTTCATCTCATACATCAGGCGGGAGACGTAGGGAAGCCGGAGTTTCGCCCGGACGATCATCTCCTGGTGGCAGAAGATCTCCTCGGACGGCCCCTGCTGGAGGACCCGGCCGTGGTCGAGGACGTAGATCCGGTTTGCGAAGAGCGGCAGCATGTCCACCGAGTGGGTGGCGAGGATTACCGTCATCCGCTCCTCACGGTTCAGTTTTTTCAGGAGCTGCATCATCTGCGCCTCGCCGGCCGGATCGAGGCCCGCCGTCGGTTCGTCGAGGATCAGAACAGCCGGCCGCATCGCCAGGACACCCGCAAGCGAAACCCGCTTCTGCTCCCCGAAGCTCAGGTGATGGATCGCCCGGCCACGGAGCGGAAGCGCGGCAACGGCTGTGAGCACCTCCGTGATGCGCATCTGCACCTCCGCTTCCGGGAGGTTCAGATTCCGGGGGCCGAAGGCGACATCCTCCTCAACGGTCGCGGCGAAAAGCTGGTCATTCGGGTTCTGGAAGACGAGGCCGACCCGCTGGTAAAGCTCTTCCGCGGTGAGACTCCCGATCTCGCGCCCGCTGAGGACAATCTGCCCCGACTTTGCCTTGAGAAGGCCGACGAGGAGCTGGATCAGTGTCGTCTTTCCCGAGCCATTGGACCCCAGGATTGCAACGAACTCGCCCTCTTCGACGTGGAAATCGATCCCGGCAAGCGCCTCGGTCCCGTCGTCGTAGGTGAAGAAAGTTCCCTGAACATCGACAGCCCTCATCCTCTTGTCCCCCATTCGAAGAATCCGTAAGCGGCAGCGATCAAGATTACGGAGAGGGCGACGAGCCCGCGCTCCCTGCGTCCCAGCGCCGGAAGCGGTCCGAAGGGCATTGTCCCCCGGTAGCCACGAAGCCGCATTGCATCGTGGGTACGGCCTGCCTGCTCGAAAGAGTGGACGACCGTTGCCCCGGCAAGGGCGCTTAAGGAGGTGAGCGCGCGGCGCGGCGCCGTGTAGCCGAGACGGAGGCGCTGGGCTGCGGCGAGATCGCCCACACGGTCCATGAGAACGAAGATGTAGCGGTACATCAGGATCGCGATCTCCACCCACTCCTTTGAGATCCGGAATCCGCGGAGCGCCTGGAAAATCCGGTGGGCCGGTGTCGTGATGCCGAGAAGAAGGACAATGCTGAGTGCGCCAAGGACGCGCACGCCAAGGAGCAGCCCCTGCCGCAGCCCCTCGGCCTTCGCCGCAAGCGTCCAGCCGCCGAGGGTCAGCGTGAAGAGTGGCGTCGTCCCGGTGACGAAGGTCTGGAGCACGACCAGAATCGCGACGGTCGAAAAGGGGGCAGCCAGACGAATGGCGACAAGCTTTACCGGAATCCGGAGTGCGGCAATGGTTCCGAGGCACAGGACAAAAACACCGAGCGGCAGAACCGGCCGCACCGAGGTGACGACCGAGACAAGCGCAGCCAGTGCGATCAGAAGCTTCACCCGCGGATCGATCCGTGTCATCACGTTTTCCCGGTAAGTGAATATGTCCGAAAAAAGATCAAACATCTTTCCTCCTCGGCGGGAAGAGGACGCGGAACCAGTAGCCGGCGGCGAATCCCCCGACCGCACCGGCCAGCAGAAAGACGAACAAAATCAGATCCCCTTGATCGGTGTCGATAAATGATTTCCATGCCGGCCGTCCGGCCTTCTCCGCGAATTTTTCGATCACGGTCTCGTCGACGCCGGACCAGGAGGCGGTCTGGCCCACAGCATCGATTGGTCCGGAGAGGAGGAGCCCGGCGAAAAGCAGGAGCAGTGCCGTTTTCTTCATGCCGCGCCTCCCGCCGGAACGGTCCGGAGGAGTTCGGGTCTCCGGCTCCGGACGAACTTCAGCACTCCGGCGCAGAGGAACCCTTCGAGGATGCCGAGAGGGAGCTGCGTGGGGACGAAGGCGAGCAG
>CAIUXU010000224.1 GCA_903903205.1 uncultured Syntrophobacterales bacterium | reverse complement strand
CGCCTGGCCCGGAAGATGGTCGTTGAACTCCTGCTTTCCAACCATCCGGCGGAATGCAACTACTGCGTCCGGAACGGCAGTTGTGAACTGCAGAAAGTGGCCGAGGCTGTCGGCTTGAAACGGCTCCGTTTCGATATCCCCGAATTTCCGAAAGAAGGGATGATCGACCATTCGAGCCCCTCGATTGTACGCGACGGCCGGAAGTGCATCCACTGCCATCGCTGCATCACGGTGTGCGAGTCCGTGCAAACCGTGAGCGTCCTCACCCCTTCCTTCCGCGGCAGCAAAGTGAGGGTCGTGCCCTCCTTCGATCTCCCGCTGGTTGAAACGAACTGCATCGCCTGTGGTCAATGCATCATGGCCTGCCCCGTCGGCGCCCTCTACGAAAAGGATGAGGTGGATGAGGTATGGAAGGTTCTGCAGGATCCGACAAAACATGTGATCGTCCAAGAGGCCCCGGCCATCCGCGCCGCCCTCGGCGAAGAGTTCAACTTGCCTCCGGGAACCCTTGTGACCGGAAAGATGATCGCCGCCCTCCGCAAGCTCGGCTTTGACAAGGTGTTCGATACGAATTTCACGGCCGACCTTACGATCATCGAAGAAGGCAATGAGCTGCTGAAGCGGGTCAAGGAGGGGGGCAAACTCCCGATGATCACCTCCTGCAGCCCAGGATGGATAAAGTTCTGCGAGCATTTCTATCCCGATCTGCTGGACCACCTCTCCACCTGCAAATCTCCCCAGCAGATGTTCGGAGCACTGGCCAAAACCTACTACGCCCAGCTCGCCGGGATCGACCCGAAGGATATTGTCTCCGTCTCCATCATGCCCTGCACAGCGAAGAAGTTCGAATCCGCCCGGCCGGAGATGAACGCGAGCGGTTACCGGGATGTGGATTATGTTCTAACCACCCGGGAACTGGCGCGGATGATCAAGGAGGCAGGGATCGACTTCCTGAACCTGAAGGAAGAGGATTACGATGCCCCGATGGGTGAATACACAGGCGCCGCAACGATCTTCGGGGCAACCGGCGGCGTCATGGAAGCGGCGCTACGAACGGTGTATGCCGTGGTGACCGGTGAAAACCTGCCCAGCCTCGATATCACCCCTGTTCGCGGCCTGGAAGGGGTGAAGGAAGCCACAGTAAGGGTCGGCGCCCTCGGAGACGTAAAGGTTGCAGTCGCCCACGGTCTCGGCAACGCCCGCAAGGTAATGGACAAGATCCGCGAGGGCAAGGCCGATTACGCTTTCATCGAGATCATGTGCTGTCCCGGCGGGTGCGTAGCCGGAGGCGGCGAGCCGATCCCGACCAACAACGAGATCCGGATGCTTCGTGCTGCGGCGCTCTACCAGGACGATGGTCAGATTCAGAAGAAACGCCAGTCCCATGAGAACCCTTCCATCACGAAGATCTACGAGACCTTCCTGAAGGAACCACTCGGGCACAAGTCTCACGAGCTGCTCCACACCCATTATACGAAACGCGGAGAGGATGTACCCCACAAGCCCTAACACGGTTTGCAAGGATGATGATGAAAAACGCCTGCGAGGACGGCCAAACGGCTTACCTCAAGGGAGATGGAAAAACTTCAATTCGTGAAGAGGTTTGATCTCCTTGGGTCAAACCTCTTCTTTTTTTAGTCGTTCAGGAGCTGCAGGATATGGGTGCCGAAGTCAACAGGCAGGAAGAAGATCTCCTCGGGAAAATGAATCTGCCTGCCTCGGCCTACTGGGGAATCCACACACAGCGTGCGGTTGCAAACTTCCCGCTCTCCGGCAGACGGGTTAACCCTTCCCTGATCCGGGCGCTTGCCCAAGTAAAGAAGGCCTGCGCGGCCGCCAACGTCGAATTGGGATACCTCGACACCGCGAGAGGAAGCGCCATCGCCGCAGCCTGCGACGAAATCGCCTCGGGGGGGCTTGCGGAGCAGTTCCCCACCGACGCCCTCCAAGGGGGCGCCGGAACCTCGACGAACATGAACATCAACGAGGTGATCGCCAACAGGGCGATCGAGCTTCTCGATGGCCGCCGGGGAGATTACCGGCTGGTCCACCCGCTGGAAACGGTCAACCTCCACCAGTCAACCAACGACGTCTATCCGACGGCGCTCCGGGTCGCTGCGATCTTCGGACTCAGGCGCCTCGCCGCGGCGATCGCCTTGCTCCAGGGGGCCTTCCAGGAGCGGGAAAGGGCATTCGGCGCGATCGTCAAGATCGGGCGGACAGAGTTGCAGGAGGCCGTGCCGATGACCCTGGGCGCGGAGTTTGCCGCCTTCTCGGAAGCCTTCTCCCGGGACCGGTGGAGAACCTTCAAGGGCGAGGAGCGCCTCCGGGTCGTCAACCTCGGTGGTACAGCCGTCGGGACGGGGCTCACGGCCCCCAGGGACTACATCTTTCTTGTCATCGAAAAGCTAAGGGAAAT
>CAIUXU010000223.1 GCA_903903205.1 uncultured Syntrophobacterales bacterium | reverse complement strand
GGGAGAATAATCAGGATGCCGGAATGAACGATCATCACACCAAGCCAGTCGATCGCGAAGCATTGGGCGCGGCGCGCCGGACATGGCTCCCCACCGAGAAATATATAGCCGCCGACCCGAACCTGATTACAAAACCGGCCCTCATGCCCATCCCGCCGATGCCGGGTCTGGACACGGAAGCGGGACTGAAGCGGCTGGGTGGCAACCGGGAACTCTACCTGAGACTTCTGGGAGATTTCGTCGCCGATCATGGGGATACGCCGACGCAACTGCTGGAGGAGCTGCGCATGGAACAACGGGACAAGGCGGTTCACCGGATCCACGCCATCCGGGGGGTTGCCGGCAATCTCGGCGCCAAGGAACTGGAAGCCGCCGCCTCGGGGCTGGAAAAGGCCTTCCGGGCGGCGAGGAATGGCGTCCCTGATTCGCTGGATGAACCGCTGCAGGTATTTATCGACCGTCACGAGGCGCTGATGCTGGCCATCGGCGCCGGCCTTGCCCTGCTGCCTGCGGCGTCGCCGGCCAAACCGGAAGGTCCGTTGGGAGATGCTGCCGAACTGCGGCCGTTGCTTTTGAAACTGCGGGCGGCCCTGGAGAGTGAAGAGCCTTACCCCTGCAAGGAAATACTGGCGGCGCTGCTGCAAAAACGGTGGCCTGCAAACCAGGAGACGGTCCTTGCGGAACTGAACCGCCTGGTCCAACGCTACCTCCTTCCGGAAGCCCTCGTTCTTCTCGACAAGGAATTTGGTAATGATGGAGATAAGAACCAATGAGTAAGGAAAGGCCGACCCTGCTGATGGTGGATGACGAGGCCGTCAATATCGACATCCTCATCGAGGCCCTCGGGAATAAATATATAGCGCGTGTAGCCAACAGCGGCGGCGCTGCGCTGAACAGCCTGAAAAAATTTCCGCCCGATCTGATCCTCCTGGATGTGATGATGCCGGGGATGAACGGCTTCGAGGTCTGCCGTCGGCTGAAGGCTGACCCGACCTCGCGGAACATCCCGGTCATCTTCCTCACCGCCCTGAACGAAGACGCCGATGAGGCGAATGGCCTGGCGCTCGGCGCCGTCGATTACATCACCAAACCCATCAACCCGGGCATCGTCAGGGCCCGCGTTCGCAACCACCTGGAGCTTAAAAAACACCGGGAACACCTGGAAGAAATCGTAACGGAGCGCACAAATCAACTGGCGGAAGCCATGCAGAAAGCTGAATATGCAAACAAGGCCAAGAGCGAGTTTCTGGCCAACATGAGCCACGAGATCCGCACGCCCATGAACGGTGTTATCGGCATGACCGGGCTCCTGCTGGACACGGAACTAACCGAGGAGCAGCGGCGCTATGCCGAAACCGTTCGCAACAGCGGCGAGTCACTGCTGGCTCTCCTGAACGACATCCTTGACTTTTCAAAAATCGAGGCGGGCAAGCTGGAGCTGGAGAACCTGGATTTTGACCTGCGCGCCCTGCTGGACGACTTTGCCGCCATACTGGCCATGCGCGCCCACTACAAAGGGATAGAATTTATCTGTGTCGCCGCGCCGGATGTGCCGGCTTATCTTCGCGGCGACCCCGGCCGCCTGCGCCAGATTCTCACGAACCTGACAGGCAACGCGATAAAATTTACAAGCAAAGGTGAGATCGTCGTGCGCGCTCACCTGCTCTCGGAGACCGAAAGCGAAGCCGTGTTGCGATTTTCGGTAAAGGATACCGGCATCGGCATCCCGGATTCCAAGCATGAGTCCCTGTTCGATAAATTTGTCCAGGCGGATGCCTCGACCACGCGCCAGTACGGCGGCACGGGCCTTGGCCTGGCCATTTCAAAGCAATTGTCCGAGTTGATGGGCGGTGAGATCGGTCTTCAAAGCGAAGAAGGCAAAGGGTCGGAGTTCTGGTTCACGGTGCGCCTGGCCAAACAGGCCAAACAGGAGCGCGTCGAGATCCCGGCGGCCGATCTTGCCGGGCTGCATGTCCTGGTGGTGGACGACAACGCCACCAATCGCCAGTTGTTACAGGTCCAGTTGGCGGCTCAGGGGGTGCGCGTGGAAGAAGCCCCGGATGGCCCCATGGGCCTGCAGGCGCTCTATCTGGCCTGCGACGCCGGCGATCCTTTTCCTGTTGCGATTCTCGACATGCAGATGCCCGGCATGGACGGCGCGGTACTGGCCCGGATCATCAAGACGGATGAAAGACTGATGAATACCCGTCTGGTTCTTTGCTCCTCGCTTGGGGAACGGGGTGACGCCAGACAGATGAAGGAGATCGGGTTTGACGCCTACCTGGTCAAGCCGATGCGGCATGGGGAAATCATCGGCTGCCTCTCCGCTGTATTGTCCGGTACCAGAGTCGCCGAGCAGCCCCAGCCTCTGGTTACGCGTTACTTGATTCGCGAGTCACGTCGGGAAGCGGCCCGCATTCTGCTTGCCGAAGACAATATAACCAACCAGCAG
>CAIUXU010000222.1 GCA_903903205.1 uncultured Syntrophobacterales bacterium | reverse complement strand
TCTGAATCCGTTCTACGTAGACACAGAGCATCCGGGTGATTCCGTGGGTGTCCACCCCCCGGAGGTTGGCCTCGATTAAGGAATCGGTGAGCAATGTTGCATCCTCGTGGCTTACTCCGATTTTCTGGAACACCCCTACCGTCCAGCCCCGCAACTTGTCCGCGGGGAACATGATCCCGCCGTCAACACCTGCCATGTTTATTACTCCTTTCTGTCAAATTCAATGGATCGTCAGCTCGGAAAGCAGATCCAGTATGCCGCCATCGGCCGTGTAGAAAAAAAGTTTATGAGCTAAAACCTGTCGCTGTTTGTTCCCGATCTCTTTGAGTACAGGCACGATTTCTATGTTGGTTACATCCAGCCACTGGCCGTCCACCTTTATCCGCACAACGACGCCCTGTTCATTTCGTTCATGGAGGATGGCGTAAGATGTCAGAACTTGCGACACGAAATCGTTCCTCTGGTTGATCACATAAACGGCCCTCTGGTTCAGGGCGCGGATTTTCCCGTATTCCTGAGCGTGCAGCGCAGGCAAACCAAAGGAAATCTGAATCAGGACAAGCAAATAAACAGCGACTTTCACGATGCGCTCCTCCCTTGTGACCTTTGAGTTTCTCCTAAAACACGGTAAATCGTCATACCGGCGAAAGCCGGTATCCAGTCTTTTCAACACCTTCTGGACCCCGGCTTTCGCCGGGGTGACAAAAAGGTAGAAATTCAAAGCTCCCTCCGTTTCGATCCGCCCCAACACGGCAAAGCCATAATCCGGGTTTCCGGTCCGCCAGGTTATACCGATTTGGCGAAGGGAAGGGCGGGATCCGGCATCGGTGTGTTGAAGGCCAGATGAACGGTGTGCTCACTGCTGCCGTTCCAGTTGCGATGGCGAATGCCGGCCGGGAAGACAATGAGAGAGCCGGGAGGGCATTCGTACTGCTTGCCCTCGATCTCGATGCTCATCGTGCCGCTCAGGATATAGAAGATCTGATCCACTTCGTGGACATGCATGCCGGCAGGTGAACCGCCGCCGGCCGGCGTTTTGATGCAGTTGATCGTGCAGTTCCTGGCGCCCGAGGTGTGATCGAACAGATTCTGTGTCAGACGCTCATCAGCGCCGCTCTTGTCAATGGCCGCAAAATCAACCGTGCGAATGTATTCCATAGAGTCCTCCTTCTACCATTATTGGTGATAAAAAAATCTTTTTACGGCGCGAGTATAGGGTGCAGAAGCCTCGCTGTCAACAGGAATCCGGACACAGGATGCCGGATCATTCCGAAGAAGGTCCTCTTTTGAGGCGGCGGCGGATCGAACCCAGGGTGTCGGTGATTTCCGGGCTCTTGAGAAGAAGGGCCGAGGTGAAGAAGGCGGCGGCGCCGGCAGCGACACAGAGGATCAGGTGGACGAGCCTCTCATGAAAGGGACCGTCTGTATTCCAGGGGTAGAACAGGCCGACCAGAAGAATGACCCCCCACATGATGAGCGAGGCCAGGGAGGTCCGGGCCAGGGAGCGGTAGAATTCCCGGTCCAGGAGCTTCCCGATCCTCCTTCTCAGGATGACCCAGAGCATCCCCACGTTTACGGCGGAGGCGATCGATGTGGCAAGCGCCAGTCCGCCGTGTTTTAGCGGGAACATCAGAACGAGGCTGCAGAGGGCGTTGACGATCAGCGCGACGATTGCGGCTTTCATGGGGGCCTTCGTGTCCTGGAGGGAGTAGAAGACCGAGACGATGATCCGGATAACGGAGAAGGCCCAGAGGCCGACAGCGTAGCAGAGGAGGGCCTGTGCCGTGAGCAGGGTCGATTCGATGCCGAATTCGCCCCGCTGGAAGAGAACGGAGATGATCGGAACCCGGAGCGCGATCAGGGCCACCGTCGCCGGGATTGTGATGAAGAGGATGATCCGGAGCGAGAAGGCTATCGTCCGTTTCAACTCCTCGAACCGGCCCTGCGCGACCTGCTCGGAGAAGCTGGGAAGCGTCGCCGTCCCCACGGCGATCGCGAATACCCCGAGAGGCAGCTCGACAATCCGGTCGGCGTAGTAGAGGTAGGAGATGCTCCCCGTCGGGAGGAACGACGCGAGAATCGTCCCGATAAAAATGTTGATCTGGTAGATCGCCGCTCCGAAGGCTGCAGGGAGCATCAGCAGGCCGATCCGCCTCATTCCCGGATGGCG
>CAIUXU010000221.1 GCA_903903205.1 uncultured Syntrophobacterales bacterium | reverse complement strand
GGAATGGCAATCAGCGTGATGAGCCCCAGTTCGCCCAGAAGAATGTAGGAAATTTCACCCCGCGTGTAACCGAGCACCCGGAGGCTGGAGAGCTCCCGGCTTCGTTCCGACAAAGCGATCCTTGCGCTGTTATAGACGACGCCAAACGCGATGGAGCACGCCATCAGGGTAGCGATGAAGGTGAAAAAGAGCATCCCCTTGGCCTGAATATCTTGAAAATTGCGGATTTCGTTTCGCCGCAGCACGGTTCCGGAGACCCTCGGCATGTCGATAAAAGTCTGATAGAGATTCGCGCTGTAGAGCGGATCGGTCAGCAGGTTAACGCCCGAGATGGCATCACCCTCCCCCATCAAACGGTTGAGCGCCGTCGCATCCATATACCCCATCACCCCCAGATAGAGCTTGACCAACGCAACGACCGGGACCTGACGGACCGGCTTCGATCCTTCGAGAACCTCTATCGTCAAAAGATCACCCGCCTTGACGCCGAGAAATTTCCCCAGGTAATCGTTCAGCACGATCCCGGAAGGCGGCAGGGAGATCGCTTTGAGATCGGTATCCAGCAGAAGATGCAAACGGCTCTCCGGTTCGATGCCGTTGATCGCCGTCCTGTAACTGCGGTTGCCGAATCTGAATCTAGCCGGGACCGTCCGGAAGGTCTCCGCGTGTCGGACACCCGGAAGTTCCTTGATCTCATAGAGCGCCTTGCGGGAGGTCGGCTCGATAAAGGCGACCTTCATGTCCTCCTTCTGGGAACGGACAAACTGGACATGCACCATGAAAGCGACGGCATCCTTGAAAAATCCGCTGGAGATCATCGTGGCGCAGGCGACAGCGATTCCGATGATGGAAAGAAACGTCCTCACCGGTTTTCGCTCTATATTCCGTGCGATAATCCGCGATGGTTGCGAAAGCCTTCGGCCGATGCCCATCTTTTCAATCAGCGTGATCCGGTAGTGTGCGGGGGGCTCCGGCCTCATCGCCTCCGCGGGCGGCTGTTTGGCGGCTCTCCACAGCGAGTGCAGGGTGCCGATCAGGGCCGAGGCGATGCTGATGAGGACCGCTGCGGCAATCACACCGGGATGCAGCGTGTAGAGCAGGTGCGGGAAACGGTAAACCTCCATGTAAATTCCGCCCAGCATTTTTCCAAACCAGACGCCCGCAGCAATTCCTCCGGCCAGACCGGCGGATATGATCAGCACCACCAGCTTCGCGTAATGGATCCCCACATCGAGATTTGTATAACCGAATGCCTTCAGCGCGGCGATCTGTTCGCGCTGCGTATTGATTGTCCGGCTCATGACGACATTCAACAGAAAGGCGGCGACGCAGATGAAAATGGTGGGAAATATTTCCGAGCTCCTCTGGAGTTGCCGGAACTCCTCGGTCAGAAGGCGGTGGGATATCTGGTCTTTGCGGGCGTATGCGCCGAACCCGCCGTATCGCTCGACGATATGGTCGAGTGCGACAAGGACGTCGTTTACATTGGCCTCCGGGTAGAGGGTCAGCGCGACATTGTTAAACGCCCCATCCATCTCATACGATTTTCCCAGCGCCTTGCGGCCCATCCAGAGGATTCCGTAGTGCTTGAAATCCGGGCTCATCGCCTCCGGTCGCATGATCAGCACAAACTCAGGAGAAAGGGCAATGCCGGTGATCGTCAGCTCCTTCCACTTGCCGTTGATAATCGCCGCAAATCGATCGCCCGGATCGAGACCGTGCGCCTGGGCGAAGTTTTCATTGACCACCACCTCGTTATCTTTCGCTGCGTCGGTCAGCCGGCCTTTCTTGATATAGAGCTGATTCAAAAGGGGTTTCCCGTCATCGGGAACGGAAATGATTCGCGCGGTCACCGGTTCGGGAAAGCCTTTGATGTCGAGCTTGACGTAGGCGGAAACGCGCGTCTCAACCTGATGGACGCCGGGAACATTTTGAATCTTCTCCTTCAGGCTTTCAGGCGCGCGCTTCAGGTTCACAAAAACATCGGCAAAACGATAATCCCGATAAAACCGGTTTCGGGTGAGTGAAAGGGAATCCATGGTGCTGATGAACATGATGAAGGTAGCCACACCGCTGATCACGACCAGCGTAATGGCAAAGACCTGGCCTTTCATACGCCAGAGATCTCGCCCAAGTTTCCGGTTGAGAGCCCTCATGAGATCACCAATCCCTCTTTTTTTCCGTTCATCTGCTTGAAGAGAAATAATCTCTTTTCATCTGGCGCATCCAGTCTCTTTTGTGATAGCTTGGGGCCACTTTAAAAAGTTGCTCCAAGAGAGGGAAAATGGGACTGCTCAATCTTCTGATTCAGGATCCGCTGACGTTTCTTCTGCTGGCGATTCCGCTTCTCTATTCCATCATCATCCATGAGTTGGCTCACGGCTGGGTCGCTTCCCTGATGGGGGATCCCACGGCAAAATATATGGGCCGGCTGACGCTCAATCCGCTAAAGCATCTCGATCCCATCGGCACGGCGATGCTGTTCATTTTCGGTTTCGGCTGGGCCAAGCCCGTTCCGGTCAATCTCAGCCTGATCCGGAACACCCGCCTGGGGCTCATCTGGGTCTCTTCCGCGGGAATTATCGCCAACCTGCTGTTTGCCTTTGTGGCCGTGCTGCTGCTCCGCCTGCTCTCTCCGTCCTCTTCAGAATCGATCAGGCTGCTGCTCTATTCTCTTGCGCAGATCAACATCATGCTTGCCTCGTTCAATCTCATCCCGATTCCGCCGCTCGACGGATCGAAGATCCTCATGGGATTCCTTCCGGAGCGTGCCGGATACTTTCTGGCTCGCCTGGAACCTTACGGATTCTTTGTCATCATCGGCTTGCTGTATCTGGGGGCCCTCGACCCGGTTATCCATTTCTTCCGCTGGGCCATCACGCGCCTGATCGGCCTTCTGCTCTTCTGATCACCCATACAGTTCCTTGACCTTCGCCCGATCGATTGAACCGTCCTCTTTTTTAGGAAGCGAATCGACAAATTCGACACAATTGGGTTTTTTGTAGCGGGCAATTCGGCCGGCCACAAAATCGATCAGTTCCTGCGCCGAAGGGGCGATGATGTCGCATCGTGTCCCCATTGGCTTCAGCACGCAAACAGCCTTGATCCCCTCGCCGAATTTTGGATCGGGAACACCGATCACGGAGACCTCCAGAACAGCGGGGTGTTCGAGGACCACCTTTTCCACCTCCGCCGGGTAAACATTCTCTCCGCCGGGTTTGATCAGCTCCTTTTCCGCCTTCCTGCCGACAAACCAGAGGAATCCCTCTTCATCGAGACGGCCGATATCGCCCGTATGGTGCCAACCATCCCGCAGGGTTTGCTCCGTAAGTTCCTTTTCGCCCCAGTACCCTTGAAACACGAGCGGTCCCCGAATCAGGATCTCCCCGGGTTTTCCGGCGGTGACAGGGAGACAATGCGGCATCAACTCCTCATCGGCGATCATCAGATCGACCAGTGCCCCAGGCCTTCCGGCGGAGCCGGGTCTTTCCTCGTTCAGACAGATGCAGGTCAATCCCATCGTCTCGGTTTGACCGTAGGCAAGACAGAACCGACCCGTACCGAGCGCCTCGAATCTCTTCACCGTTTCCGGAAGCTCCACCCCGATAACGTTTCTCAGGGAGCTCAGAGTGCATTCGCCGGCCGCCTGCACCTCGAGCAACTGGCTCAGGATGGGCGGAAAATTGCCGATGAAGGTTACCCTCTCCCGGTCGATCAACTGGCCGGCCTCCCGGGGATCATATTTTGCAGCGATCAGGTTCCGACCTCCGGCATGCATCACTGTCAGCGCCGCCATCAGGCCGGCAATATGGAAAAGGGGAAGAATATTCAAATAGGAGTCACGGTGGGTCAGGCTGAGGGCGCTGATGGCCTGCATTGAACAGGCGACGAGATTGTGATGGCTGAGGATCGCCCCGCGCGGTTTTCCCTGAACCGCGGCTGTATGCATGATGATGTAGGGAGCATCCCCGCGCAAATCCGCGGCGACTTCAAAACCATATCCCCGATAACAACCTTCGGGGATGACATTCTCGCAAGAGCCTTCGGGGATGACATCCTTTTCCAGCGGTTGACCGCTGAGCAGTGAATCAAAAGGTTCGAACTCTCCTCCGCCAGGGCCAAAGGTGATCCATTTTTTCAGAGACGGACAGGCGGCGCGCAGCGAGGAAATCGTC
>CAIUXU010000220.1 GCA_903903205.1 uncultured Syntrophobacterales bacterium | reverse complement strand
GGAGGCGAGGCGGCTCATGGCCGCCCACTCCAAGCCCGGCGTCATGCCGGGGATCGCCCTGGAGACGAGCAACCGCTTCCTGGTTGAGAAGGGTTGCCCGGCGGAGGCGAGGATCGCGGCGCACGGCCAGGGTCTGGGGCTCGTGGAGAGACCGGTATATCACACCAGTGAGCCGTCCCCATTCGCGGTCGACATGGTCGTCTGCCTGCATCCCACGGCCAAGACAAAGCATGCCATGGCCTGTCTGGCTGACACCTATGTCATCGCGGAATCAGGCGCCGTTCCTCTCTACAAGGAACTGTTCGAGGACTCTGAAATCGCGGTGGTGGGGTGAATGTTATACGGATGAAAATCGTCGTCATTTACGGATTGTGGATTGTTGAGGAGGCCCTGGCCATCCTGAAGGAAGTGGGTCAGGTCGTTTTCCCCCGCGATGATTCGGCGGAGGCTCTGCTCGCCGAACTCGCGGATGCGGAGGTCCTCGTGGTCAGCTTTGCGCCCCAGGTCGACGGGCGCCTCCTGGCCGCAGCGCCGCGGCTCAAGCATCTTGCTCGCCTGGGTGTGGGCCTTGACAGCGTTGATCTGAAGGCGGCCACGGAGCGGGGCATCGTCGTGACGAACACCCCGGATCTTACCGCCGACGCCGTCGCCGAATTCACCATGACCCTCCTGCTTTCGCTTGCCAAGAATCTTCCCCGTTGCGACCGGGCCGTCCGGGAGGGACGATGGAATGACAGGCTCGAACTGATCCGCTCCAACCGGGAGCTCAACGGCAAGACGCACGGGATTGTCGGCCTGGGGGCGATCGGCGGTCGTGTCGCCGTACGTTGCAAGGCCTTCGGGATGAAGGTCATTTATCACAAGCGAAACCGGGACCTTGCTTTCGAGCGCGCATTCGGCGTCGAATATGTCCCCCTGGAGACGCTGCTCAGAGATGCGGACAGCATCAGCCTTCATGTCCCCCTGACGGCTCAGACGAGAGATATGCTCAGCGGACCGCAGTTCGATATGATGAAACCGGATGCCCTATTGATTAACCAGGCCCGGGGCAATGTGGTCAATGAGGAGGCTCTGGTGCGGGCCCTCCGGGAGGGCTCGCTCGGGGGATACGCGACGGATGTCTACGAGCAGGAGCCCCCCGATCCGAAATGTGGGCTCATGGCGTTCAAGAACGTCGTCTTATCGCCCCACCTGGGCGGGGGGACGCGCGAGTCACGGCTGAGGGCATGCACGGCTCTCGCGGAGGATGTGGTGAAGGTGGCACGCGGTGAGATCCCGACGCACCTGGTAAACAGGGAAGTTCTGCCAAAGGCGCAAGACGGGAGATAGAGCAATGGTCGAGCAGCTAATCAACGGTTTCATTCCGCTGTTACAGTTCAACAATATCCTGGCCATCGTGGGCGGTTCCGTCGTCGGATACCTGGTGGGAGCTCTGCCGGGGTTGAGTGCCACCATGGGCATCGCGTTGTGCCTGCCTTTTACTTTCTACATGCCGCCGTTAACCAGTCTTTTGTTCCTCACATCGCT
>CAIUXU010000219.1 GCA_903903205.1 uncultured Syntrophobacterales bacterium | reverse complement strand
CAGCAGGCGCTCGATAATCTGGTCAACCAGGCGGTCCTTCTGTTGAAGGCGGAGGAGATGAATATTCAGGCAACCGATGATGATGTCAAGGCCGCCATCCTTTCCTATCCCGCCTTTCAGCGGAACGGCGTTTTCGACCAACGGATTTACGAGCAGACTCTTCGAGCAAGCAAGATGACTCCGGATGAGTTCGAAGGTATCCAGAAGAAGATGCTGGTCACCGTGAGGCTGGAGGAGCTTATCCAGGATGGCGTGAAGGTGTCCGATCAGGAGGCCCTTGACCTGTACCGGATGCAGAAGGAAAAAATCAATATTGATATCATGCAGATTTCGCAGTCGACTTTTGCGAAGGCTCTTCGTCCCGCACCGGCGGATCTGGAGGCATTTCTGAAGGCCCACGAGGGGCAGTTCCGCGTCCCCGAGCAGGTGCAGATCAAATACCTGGCGTTTATGGGTCAGGATTATGCCGCGACGGCAAAGATCTCCGATGCGGAGATAAGCGACTACTATGAGAAGAACAAGTCCTTGTGGAAGAAAGGGGATAAGACGCAGCCCCTTGCCGAAGTCCGGGATCGTATTACCGCCGAGTTGGGGAAGATCGGCGGGATGTATGCGGCCTCGGATGAGGCCAAGAAAGCCCATGATGCCATCTACCAGGAAGAGAACCTCGAAGCCTACGCGGCCCAGAAAAAGCTGACGCCCCGTACGACCGGCCTCTTCAGGCTCAATGAACCACCCCCGGAGTTCAAATCGATCACCGATTTCGCCAAGATTGTCTCGCGCCTGCAGAAGCAGGAGACCAGCCGGGCGCTCCAGGGAGAGAAGGGGTATTACATCGTTCAGGTGGCCTCCCGGAAGGCTCCGTATCTGCCTGCCCTGAAGGAGATCGAGCCCGACGTAGAGAAGCAGTATCGGGAGACGGAGGCGAAGCGCCTGGCAAAGAAAGAGGCAGATGATCTCATCGCCCGCCTGAAGAAGGGTGGCGATCTGGAAGGCGTGGCAAAGGAAAAAGGGTTAAAGGTTGCGGAAACGGGACTCTTTCAGCCGGGGGGAGCTGTTCCCACGCTGGGTTCATCCGTGGAATTGACGGAAGCGCTGTTCCAGATCTCCGAAAAGAAACCCTATCCGGAACAAGCCTATTGGATCAATGGGAATTATGTGATTTTGAAGTTCAAGGCCAGAGGGAAGGTGGATGACGCGGAGTTTGTCGCCCAGAAAGATGCCATTGTCAATTATCTGGCCCGGACGAAAAAAACAGAGGCGATCAGGTCCTGGATCGAAGGAAGCAAAGCCACCTTGGTTAAAAACGGTCGTTTGGAATTCACAAGAGATTTCAAAGACCTGTAAAATGAGAACCCGTCGCTCCCCAAAACCGGCATTTGTCCGACTGAGACTTCTTGCGGTATTTTTTGCCCTGCTCCCGATCACGCAGGCTTTTGCCGGAGAGAATTTTTTCAGCAGCACATTGCTCATCCAGGAAGAAGCATCAAACCTTCGTGATGAGACTCTCGACCTCTTGCGGACGCCCATCGATACGGAACACGGTGGGCTTTTGGGCACGGTCGTGGTTTTGGGCGCGACAGGCATGGTTTACATTTTCGACGAAAACATCCGGAAACCCATCCGGGAACATGGAAATCAAACCCTGGACAAGATCGCAAACGTTGGTAGCGCCATTGGAAACCCCCTGGTCCATATCGGTGTGGCCGGCATGCTCTATGGCGGGGGCATCCTCGCCGGTTCACAAAAATGGCAGGAGACCGGTAAGATGGTTGGCGAGGCGGTTCTGCTTGCGGATGCGGCAACCCTCGTTCTGAAAGGAGCGATTGGGCGGGGCCGTCCCTATGTCAATGGCGACAAGGGGAGCTTCAAATCGCTGAAATTCGATTCCGACTACGATTCTCTGCCATCCATGCACACGGCAAGTTCCTTTGCCTTGGCTTCCGTTATGGCCGGCGCCTCAGAAAGTCTATGGACAAAGGCGGCCTACTATTCGGCCGCAACCTTCGTGGGATTTTCCCGAATGGTTGATGACCAACACTGGGCAAGCGATGTGTTGCTGGGCGCTGCAATCGGTGAACTCTGCGGCAGAATCGTCGCCAGACAGCACGCCAATGGCAAGCGAAAATTTGTAATTGCGCCAATTATTTCAGTCAATTCCGCGTTTCTGGGGTTTTCCGCAGCGTGGTGAATTGGAGAAAGAATGGACCCGATTGCGGAAAGAACTCTCTCCTTTTTCCTTAACAACGTCCCCTCCCGGAACGTCATCCTGATCGGCGCTCCCCTTGGAATTCTGTGGTCCTTCCTGTGCCTTCGCTTTGCGGGATACCTGAAACTCGGTAAAGGATGGAGGACCGGCTATACCCGCAAGGTATTCCACTTCCTGATCTTCACATCTGTCGTGATCATCCAGTTCCTCTGGGGCACACCTGCGGTCTGCCTGTTCGGCGGCATGTGCTCGCTGGTGATTCTCTTCGCGCTCCGAAAGGGGAACGGGAATGTTCTGTATGAGGCCATGGCCAGAGAGAAAGACGAACCACACCGGACATATTATATCATCGTCCCCTATGTTGCGACGCTGATTGGCGGCCTTGCCGGCAACATTCTTTTCGGAGACATGGCGGTCGTCGGTTATCTGGTTACCGGGCTCGGAGATGCCGCCGGTGAGCCGGTCGGCGTCCGATTTGGCAAACACACCTACCGTGTGCCGTCCCTTGCTTCCGTCAAATCGGTCCGCAGTTGGGAAGGCTCGCTGGCGGTCTTCGCGATGTCGGTTGCCGCCATCGCTGCCTCAATCGCGCTCCTCCCGAATTTGAACTTCACCCGCAGCTTTTTCGTAATGATCCCGTTGATCGGACTTGCTTCTGCGGGCGTCGAAGCCGTGTCGCCGCACGGCTGGGACAATGCAACCATGCAGATCGTCCCCTCCTTTTTGGCATGGCTGGCCTTGTAGCCCGGGATTAGCGGATCGATTGCGCCCCGAAAAATTTTGCTTGACTTTTCATCGGCCATGTCATAAAGGGTCGCGCAAGCGGGAATTTAGGTCAATTGCTCCGCTATACAAATGTGCTAAAATGCCGGAGAAAGATACAGGACCCGCGCTTTGGCGCGGGTTTTTTGCATTTGGCCAACGTTCTCCGGAAACGCAAATTCACAATTAAAGGAGAAGAAGTATGCAGATTTCATCGGAAAGTATCAAGGTCGGACACCCGGACGTCGTCGCGGACATGATCGCCGCCAACATCATCGCCACCATTCTGGACCGGGAACACGAGAAGGGAATGGATATCAGCACCATGCCGCACTGCGGCATCGAGGTCTTCCTCGGCAAGGGGCTCTGCGTCGTCGGCGGCGAAGTCAGCACACGGGCCTGGATCGACCTGGACAAGTGCGTCCGGGAGACGGTCCTGGGACTTGGGTACAATGACTCGGCCGTCGGACTGAATGGCAACTCCCTCGGCGTAATGAATGCCATGATCCCCCAGTCTCCCGACATCAACATGGGATCGCGGGCCGATAGCGGAACATACAAAGAGATCGGCGCCGGCGACCAGGGGATCATGTACGGTTTCGCCTGTGACGAGACCCCGGAGCTGCTTCCGCTAACCTTCGTCCTCGTCAACCGGATGATGCGGGCATTCGAGAGCTGCGGCGATCCACTCTTCGCCCCGGACGGCAAGGGGCAGGTCTCGGTGGACTACGACGATGAGACGGGCAAACCGGTCCGGCTTGCCAAGGTATTGATGTCCAACGCCATCGACTACCGCTTTGCAAAGGGAAAGAGCAGCGAAATGATCGAAAAGAAGGCACGGAAGATTGCCTTTGACTCTGTCAAGGGGTGCGTGGACAAGAACACGGAATTTCTCTTTAACCCGACAGGGGAGTGGCAGGCGGTCAACTCTTGCAGCGCGGCGGATTCGGGCGTCACCGGCAGGAAGCTGGTTGTCCAGTTCTACGGCGGCTACCCCGGCGCCCAGCTCGGAGGCGGCGCCGTCGTGAACAAGTCGCCGGAGAAGGTGGACTGCTCGGCCGCCTTCGGGTCGCGCTACGTCGCGAAGAACATCGTCGCCGCGGGTCTGGCCGCAAAGTGTTCGGTCCAGCTCGCCTACGCGATCGGCATGGCGAAACCCTTCTCGATCTATGTGAACACCTTCGGCACGGGCAAGATCACCGACAAGAAGCTGGAGGAAGTCATCGAGAAACTCTTCGACCTGACTCCCGCCGGGATGATCCGGCGCTTCGATCTTCTGAACAGCAATATCTACCGCCGTATCCCACGGACCCTCTTCATGGACAACTACCCCTGGGAGAAGACGGACATGATCAAACAGCTCAAGAAGGAAGCGGGGAAGTAGGCAGGAAACGGAGTCACGATTGACCCTTTTGGAAATGGAAAGACGCCCCGTGAGCATCGCTTTCGGGGCGTCTTTATTGAAAATGCCGTGCTGTTTGACTTTTTGCTTGACTGAAGTTAGGATGAGGCCGAAAAATCCAGACAGGGGTTGAACATCATGCTTGAATCCTCACTCGACACACTGGCGCAACAGATCCTCGGTCTCGACGAGGCCTCTCTCTCCGCCCTCTGGGAAAAATACAAGAAGCGGATGGAGCGTTTCGAGCCCTCGAAGGAGTGGGAAAAGGCGGTCATCATCTTTTTCATCATCAACGCGGTCCGTGCCAAGAACCACATCTTCAACGAGCAGCTCCTGCGGCAGCACTCGACCGCACCGGAAAAACCCCCGAAGGGAAAACCGGAGTTGCGGCTGGTGAAATAGGCGCCACGATGAAATCGTTTTCAACTGCGCAAAAACAGATACTTGCCAGAGCGGATCTACACTTATCGACCCTGACAGAACAGCAAGTGATTCAGCTTGTTCACCGTGAATCGGATGTGGGACACCTTGGTGACGATCAGCTTGTCGAGTTCTTGAAGATAGCGAACGCAACCTATCGCGGTGGAAACCGGATCATTCCCGACGAAGAGTATGATTTTACTTATCTGGCCGAGCTCCGCAGCCGCAACCCTCACCATCCGTATCTCTCTACCGTGGAACCCGAATTCGCGTTCGAAGGGAAGACCGTCGAACTGCCGGTACAGATGCTTTCCACCAGGAAGACCTATTCAATAGACGACGTGAAAAAGTGGCTTCTGGAGGTTAAAAAGGAGGCTGTCGATGTTGGTTTGGAACTTGATCAAATAAGGCTTCGGGTCACTCCCAAGCTGGATGGTTATGCCGCATACGATGACGGAGAGCATCTTTACACCCGCGGTGATGGGCGCAGAGGAACCGATATAACCCGGGTTTTCGAAAGAGGGCTTTGCATTGGCGGCGAAGACAGGCGCGGTCAGGGGGCTGGCGAAATTGTTGTCTCGGACTCTTATTTTGCCATGCACCTCGCGGCAAAGTTCGAAAACACAAGAAACTTTCAAGCAAGCATCATTCGTGAAAAGGAGCTGGACCCTTTGACGGAACAAGCCATTTCTGACAAAGCCGCTGTATTTTTCCCATTTGCAGCATTGCCATCCTGGGAGGGCAACATCGATGAGTTCCTCGCCAAGTTTGACGAACTGGCCAATGAAGTCCGGAACTCCGTATGTTATGATGTGGACGGCATTATCATTGAGGTTGTCAATGAAGATATCAGGCGCAATATGGGTGCAGCGAGACATCACCACCGCTGGCAATTGGCCTATAAGGAAAATTTGGAGAGGGCCAAAGTCAAAGTATTAAATGTTCGCCCGCAGACGTCGAGATCCGGCAGGGTAAATCCCGTGGCTGAATTGGAGCCTACACGGCTGAGCGGCGCATCCATAAGGAATGCAACGGCACACCACTACAAAATGGTTATGGAAAAAGGTATCGGCCCGGGTGCGGTGATCGAACTCGTCAGAAGTGGGTTGGTTATTCCAAAAATTGAAAATGTTCTGATTAAAGCGGAACCGAAGATTCCCGAACGTTGCCCAAGTTGTGAGACGAGGCTGATTTGGGAAAAAGACTTTCTCATATGTCCCAATACTTCCGATTGTCCCGCTCAAATCGAAAACACACTCGAACATTTTTTTAAAACCATAAAAAACATAGATGGATTTGGATCTCAGACCATTAAGAAGCTGTATGCGAATGGAATCAGGACCGTTTATGAAGTGTACCTGCTGGATAAAGATAAACTGATCCAGATGGGATTTGGTGAGAAGAAGACAGCACAGAACCTGTTGGACCAACTTCAGCGGAGCAGGACCGAATCGCTTGAAGATTGGCGGTTTTTGGCGGCCTTCGGAATCTATCACATGGGACTGGGTATGTGTGAAAGATTGCTGCAGCATTTCCGTCTTGAAGATGTCTTTGACTTAAAAATGGATGACCTTGAGTCCGTCGAAGGCTTTGCCAATGTAGCCGCGAAGGCCGTTGTCGAAGGGCTGGACCGGATAAAAAATAGATTTTGGAATTTGCACCACCTTGGCTTCAACATTCAAAGCACCCAACTCATCACGGAAGGATTGGAATCAATAAATAGTCCCATCGCAGCGAAACTGATTGTTTTTACCGGAGCGATGAAGTCCGGATCACGTGAGGAGCTGAAAAGTCAGGCAAAGGCCTTGGGAGCCCGCATTGCCGCCTCTGTTACGGGCAAGACCGACATATTGGTCATTGGTGAAAATGTTGGCGCCGTTAAGATGAACGACGCAAAGGAGAAGGGGGTCGAAATCATCACAGAGGATGAATATTTGGCACGTATATCCAGGCGCCCGGAAAAGCTGATGGCTGATGTTGAGCTACAACCGGACAAACAACTCAGTTTATTTCATTAGAAATATTATCGAAATGATCGGCCGTGGTCGTTATCGGTCTTTCTCCGCCATCCGGATGGTCCGGATTGGGAAGGGGATCTCGATGCCCTCCTGCCTGTACCGTTTTTGCAGCCGCTTGATCAATTCGTGACGAATGAGGTACTGGTTCGCAAATTCCTTCGCACGGAGGTTGACCGCAAAATTGATGCTGGACTCGTCGAACTTGTTGTAGCGGATGGAAGGCTCGAACCCCGGAATGCCGCCTTCGATTTCCATCATCACCGTTCGGGCCACATCCATGGTGACGGCCTCCACTTGGTCCAGATCGCTTCCGTAGCCGACCCCGACATCCACGGAAATGGCTATTTCCGTTTCAGGCAGAGAGAAGTTGGTCGCCACGGCGGAGGCGATCTTGGCGTTGGGGATGATTACCATGTTGTTCGCAAGTGTCCGAATTGTCGTGTAACGCCATGTAATATCGGCCACATATCCTTCCTGTCCGGTGTCGAGTTTCAGGTAATCCCCAGGCCTGATTTTCCGGGAAGCGATGGTGTGGATCCCCGCGAAAAGATTGGAGAGGGTATCCTGGAGCGCCAGTGCGACGGCCAGCCCACCCACACCGAGGGCCGTCAGGATCGGGGCAATGGAGATTCCCAGGGATTGAAGGAGAACCAGAACGCCGATGATGTAAACAAGGACCTGGGTGAGATGTGTGAAGATGGAGGTTGACATCAGGATCCCGCCGACCTTTCTGCCGTAGAGGGTGACCAGTCCCGAAAGCATCCTGGAGAGGACTACCGTAACGGAAAGGACATAAATGATCAGCGCCCCTCTGTCGATCAGGGATTGGGCCCGGAGCGGGATCGGCAAGCCGTTGAGGGCGGCATACAGGCCCGCGGTTCCGAACCACCAGTAGGCCATTCCGTGAAAGGCCCCGATGAGAAGCGCATTGCCCTCCCACGTCGCTCTTGCCGCGATTCTGTTCAGGACCGGCCGGATGGCTTTCTCTATCACCAAAGCGACGAGAAATCCGCCGACCGTCAAGGCCACCGGCATGATGAGATCTCGCACCGTCTGAATCCCGTCGATCATTCCTCTCTCCTCCGTTAGTATAATTGCTCGAAGATGGATCCCCGCCGCGATGGCATCCTATCTTACTTGGCGGATATTGTAAAATCATCTCTGGCCGGGGAATTGGTCAAAGTAGGGGGCGCCTCAGTGAGGAAAGTATCCAAAGCCGGCAACCGGATTTTACCTTGAAAAATTATCTGATTTCATGCATGAGAGGGTCTCGACTTATCACTATCATGAAGGGAGGAGTTATATGCAGATCAAGGATTCCGTAGTCGTTATCACGGGGGGTGCATCCGGTTTGGGTGAGGCCTGTGTCCGGAGCCTCTCCGCTCTGGGCGCAAAAGTGGCGATCTTCGATGTCGTTGCGGAGCGGGGCGAGAAACTGGCTGCCGAGTTGGGGGCGAATGTTATTTTCGTCCATGCCGATGTGACCAGCGACGAGAGCGGCCGGGCGGCTATCGAGAAAACAGTGGCCGCTTTTGGGACGATTCATACGTCGATCAACTGCGCCGGTGTGGGGGATCCCGCGAAAGTGCTATCAAAGAAGGGGCCGATGTCGCTCTCCTTTTTCAACCGGGTCATTCAGATCAACCTTGTCGGCACGCTCAATATCATCCGCCTTGCCGTCGAACAGATGGTCAAGAATGAACCGAACGGGGAAGGAGAGAAGGGGGTTATCAT
>CAIUXU010000218.1 GCA_903903205.1 uncultured Syntrophobacterales bacterium | reverse complement strand
GTTCCGGCAAAAAGGGGATAAAATTTCTTTGCGGCCCCATCCTCGACCATCGCCACACGCCTGCTCTGATCGCCGGCGATCCCGACGAGACGAAACTGCCCGATATCTGCCTGTTGAAGCGGCGAGAGTGGACGCTCTTTCAAACCCAGCTTTTTCTTCTGTTCGTCTTCCATCTTCTTTTTCGCGGCCAGATCTGTTTCCATAAATGGCTTAAAGGGATCCGCTTTCCCTGCGGCATTGTACCTGTAATCCGGCTCCGGCGGCGGAGCAGCGGCGGCGGTAATCGGCTTTGCCCCGGGTGCGACGGGGACGACAGCCGGTGGGGTGGACGGTGCAGCGGCGTGGAGTAGGAACATCTTTCCGAAAAGTGTCCCCTTCTCACCTATCCCGCCGGCAAGCCAAAAAACCATCAGGCTGACGCCCGCCACAGCGAATATAAAATGCCGTTTCGTCATTGTTTCCTATCCACAAACATGTATGTTTTTACGGTGCATGAGGTCTTTACGATCCACCCTTTGCCCTGCACGTCCTTTGCATCCGCCATGGCGATATCTTCGACATTGACAATCCGTGGCAGTTTGGCAACTTTTGCATAGAAAGAGACCGTATTGTGGAAACTGCCGGTAAGCTGAACCTTGATGGGAATTTCATCGTAAAACTTCTCCGGCACAGCCGGTTTTCCCGATGGATCCTTACCGTCACCCGGTTTCGCCGGCGGCGCCTTGGCGTCAGCCGGTTTCGGGGGAGCGCCCGGCTTCGCTTCCGGCGCTTTCGGTGGCGGGGGGGTCGGCTCGAACAGGAGAAAATTCACGCCGGCCTCTTCGCCGGAGAGAACCACCGAGGCCAGAAGCCCTGCAATCTCACGCGCATTGGGAAGTTTCAGCAGGGCCACCGTAAAGGACTGTTTCAGTGCGTCGATCTCTCGCATGTATCTGCCAAGCTGCGCCACCACCTTCTCTTTTTCCGCAATTTGCTGCTGCATGTCCGTCAGCTTGGTAGTAAGGCTCGTTTGCTTCTTAAGGATGGCCTGAAAGAATAGCGCATAATAGAGATATCCAAGCAGAAGACAGATCACAAAAACGATCAGCGCCTTGATCCTGGGGGAGAGCTTCTTCAGGTCATTGACATTGAAGTCCATAACATCATATCTCTTTTTTCATGACACAGGTCAGAATGAATTGCTGCAACTTTACACCCGCAAGCTCTTTTTCCTTGGAAACCACCAACTCAACCGACTGGGCAAATCCCGCTTTTTCCACACTCTTCATGAAGCGGGCGACTGTGCCGTTGTCCCGGGCAATCCCCTCGATGCGGAGCTCCTGCCCCTTTTGCGTAATTTTTTCCAGCCAAGCCTCCCTGGAGGGAACAAGCTGATTCAGTTCATCCAGCACGCGTACTGGAAAAAGCCGGTTTCTCTCCAGAGAGTTGATCACCCCCAACTTCTGCTCCAGCTCCTTTTTATCCCGCTTGAAACCCTCGATATCGCCGACCTTCTTATCCAGGATGACAAGCCTGGCCTCTGCCTCCTGGATCTTCGTCTCCATGTCGCTGATGCTCAAGCTGAAAAAGAAATGGACGGCGAGTATGATCAGAAGAAAGAGCAGAAGCGTACCCGAGAGAATCATGATCTGTTGCCGCAGATTCTCTTTTTTTGCCGCTTCGCGATAGGGAAGAAGATTGATTTTGATCATTGATCACCTATCTTCCGCATGGCCAGCCCCACGCCGACAGCGGCAATGGGTCCGATGCGCACGGCATCTCCCGGCCCCAGAGTTTTGCTGTCAAACTGAATCTTCTTGAACGGATTGACTATTTCTGTTTCAATCCCCAACCGGTTCCCCAAGTCGGCAGCCATGCCTGGAATCAGGCCACCACCGCCGGACAAGAGAACTTTACCGATGTTTTCTGCGCCAAACGTGGAACGGAAATATTCGATCGATCGTTCGATCTCAGAGCAGACCGGATCGGCATAGGCGAGCAACCCCTCGCGGTAGGCAGCCTTGGCCTGTTCGTTGTCCCCAGTCCCTTCTACCTTTGCCTTTTCTGCATCCTCGAACGAGACGCCAAGATTTGCGGCAAGGGCCTCGGTGATGGCGTTGCCGCCGAGGGTAAAATCACGGGTGAAGATCGACATCCCGCCCTTTACCGCATTGAGGTTGGTTATGCTTGCCCCGATGTTGATGAGAACAACCACATCGTTCTCCTCGAACTCGTAGTTCTCCCCATACATCGTCTCAAGGGCAAAGGAATCGACATCCATAATGACCGGAATAAGACCCGCCGCGCGGATGGCATCCGTATATCCTTCGATAATTTCCTTCTTGGCCGCCGCGATGAGGACTTCCATCTGGCTGGGGTTATAGGGATTTTCACCAACGATCTGAAAATCATAGTCTACCCCGCTCATGTCGTCAAAAGGCAGATACTTCCCCGCTTCATCGTGGATCAGAGCGCGAAGCTCCTCCTGATCCATCTGTTGGAAGGACGCCTTCTTTACGATCACAGCATGTCCTGAGATGGAAGTGACGATGTTTTTGATCTTGCATCCGGAATTTTTGTAGAGTTCTTTGATGGTTGCTGTCAGGGCTTCCGGCACGACCACGGCGCCGTCAACGATAACACCTTTGGCAAGCGGGATACTGGAAAAAAGGGTAAGGACGCGACCTTTGGGGTTATCCCGCACCACCGCAAGCTTGATACAACTGGAACCGATATCCAGCCCGGCAAGCTGCTGCACCCCTGAAAACAAGCTCTTTATATCGAACATGAGGTCACCGTCTTCAAGATAGAAAGTATGGACCCCGCCTTCCCAAGGCGGAAGCGAAAGTCCTATTGCACCGATCGGTAAACCATATCTCCTTTTTTAACCATGCCCAGCCCGCTTCTCGCGATCATTTCGATATAGGGGAGATCATCCCTCAACAATAGAATATTTTTCTTCAGGGCAATGTTTTCAAGCGTGATCTCATGGTTGATCTTCTTGAGGGCCATCAACTTTCCGTTCAACCGGTAATTGTCAATGAGTCCCCTGTCTCCAAACGTAATCATTGCGCCGATAAGGGAAACTAAAACAATAAGATAACGTCCTAACTTCATCCCATCCCCCACAATTCGGCGCTGAAGTCGAGAAAAATGTCACAGGAATATATACACAAAAACAAGGTTTTGCAATGCTTTTTTTTACGATGCCGCGTCCCGCCTCAGCGAGAGACCGATTTCTGTAAGGGGACACCTTGTCGCATGGTCTCCCCGCGGGTCACGGAAAGGAATAAAACATGTATTTTAAATCAGTTGGAAATCATCTCGTATGACCGAACCCCCCGGTCCCTCTCTCCGTCGGAGGAAGCTCTCCGAAGGCAGTCCAAACCACCCGGCAGACCCGGTGTACCACCATCTGGGCGATACGGTCCCCCCGCCGGACGATGAAGGCCGCCTGCCCGTGGTTGATCAAAATCACCCCGACTTCTCCGCGATAATCCGCGTCGATTGTGCCCGGCGCATTGACCAGCGTCACGCCGTGCTTCAGGGCCAGCCCGCTCCGGGGTCGGACTTCGGCCTCGTACCCCTCGGGAAGGGCCACCACGACGCCCGTCGGGACCAGCTTCCTTTCACCGGGAAGAATCACCGCATCCTCTCCAACCGCCGCAAAGAGATCCATACCCGCCGCCTGCTCCGTCATATAGGAGGGCAGCGGCAGATCCTCCGTTCCCGACAACTTTCGGATGGATACGCTGAGTTCTTCTATCATTCCAGATCCTCTTCGGATACCTGCCCCAGCGCTGCGACCGTCAGCACCTCGTGCCGGAACATCCGGGCAGCCAGGGCGCGGATCTCTTCGCAACCAACCGCGTCGATCCGCTCGATGATCTCCTCGGGCGTCATCTGCTTTCCAAAATAGATCTCGTTCTTGGCAAGCCCTGACATCCGGTTGTCCGTGCTCTCCATACCGAGAAGGAAGTTCCCCTTGAGCAGCTCCTTGGCCGACCGCAACTCCTTCTCCGTCAACCTCTCGGCGCCAGACCGTTCCAGCTCCGCCCGGATGAGTCCAAGGACCTCCCGGACCCTGGCGCTGTCCGTTCCCGCATAGACGCCGAACATGCCGGCATCCCGATAGGGCATCAGATAGGAACCGACATCATAGGCAAGGCCCCGTTTCTCCCGGATCTCCTGAAACAGCCTGGAGCTCATGCTCCCTCCCAGAACGGCGTTCAGCAGAAATGCCGCGTGACGGTCCGGGTCCACCGCCGACGGCGCCGGCGCCCCGACAATCAGATGAACCTGTTCCAGCTCCTTCCTGAGAACGGCTCTCCCCGATCTGGCTTCGGGAATCTCCACCGGCTCGAGGACGGAACTCCCGGCAAGCGACCCGAAGGCGCCCCTGACCAGCTCTGTAAGCTTTTGGTGTTTGAGATTCCCCGCCGCGGTGAGAACCAGATTCCCACCACCATAACCGGCCTGGAAGAAACGGAACAGATCATCGCGGCGGAAGGATTCGACCCTCTCCTTCGTTCCGAGAATGGGTTGGCCGAGGGAGTGTCCTTTCCAGAACATTCCTTCGAAAAAATCATGGATGGTTTCGTCGGGGGTGTCTTCGACCATCCGGATCTCCTGGAGAATCACCGACCGCTCGCGGTCGATATCATCCTCGGCAAAAAGCGAACCGGTGAAAATATCGGCCAAAAGATCGATGGCCATCTCCAAGTGGTAATCCGGAATTTTGATGTAGAAGGAGGTCATCTCCTTCCCCGTGGCGGCGTTCATCACCCCGCCCACGGAATCGATAGCGGAGGCAATATCGAAGGCGGACCGGCGTTCGGTCCCCTTGAAAAGCATGTGTTCGATGAAATGGGCCATCCCGTTGGTCTGGCCGTTTTCCCGGCGGGAGCCGCCCTCAACCCAGGCCCCGATGGAGATCGACCGGACATGGTCGATCTCCTCGGAAATCACCCGGATGTTGTTGTCCAGGATGGTCTTATTGACCATTTTCTCCCAGCGCTTCCTTGCGGCTGAGGCGGATCTTCCCTTGCTTGTCCACCTCCAGCACCTTTACCCTCACCGCATCCCCCTCCTGGAGGATATCGGTTACCTTGTTGACCCTCTCCTTGGCAAGCTGCGAGATGTGCAGGAGCCCTTCCGTACCCGGCAGGATCTCGACAAAGGCGCCGAAATCGACGATCTTCTTGACCGTCCCGTCGTAGATCTTGCCGATCTCCGCATCCTCCGTGAGCCACTTCACCATGGCCACCGCACGCTTTGCGGCTTCCGCGTCGCTGGAGGCGATGGTTACGGTGCCGTCATCCTCCACGTTGATCTCGACACCGGTCTCCGCCACGATCTGACGGATATTCTTGCCGCCGGAACCGATCACGTCGCGCACCTTCTCCGGCCTGACCTTGACGGTTGTGATCCGCGGCGCGTAGAGCGAAATGTCCGTCTTTGGCGCAGCAAGGGTCTCGCGCAGTTTGCCGATGATGTGGATTCTCCCCTCACGGGCCTGGTTCAGGGCCTTTCGGAGGACATCCCCGGTCAGGTTGTCGATCTTGATGTCCATCTGCATCGAGGTCACGCCCTTTTCGGTTCCACAGACCTTGAAGTCCATGTCGCCGGCGTGGTCCTCGTCGCCCAGAATATCGGAGAGGATCACCACCTGGTCACCCTCCTTCAGAAGCCCCATGGCAATCCCTGCGACCGTGTCCCGAATCGGAACCCCGGCGTCCATCAGGGAGAGACATCCGCCGCAAACGGTGGCCATTGAGGAAGAACCGTTGGACGACAGGATATCGGAGACAACCCGGATGGTATAGGGAAATGCTTCCTTGGACGGCAGGACGGGAAGAAGGGCCCTTCGCGCCAGCACGCCGTGGCCGATTTCACGCCTTCCCGGACTCCGGAGAGGTTTGGCCTCGCCCACGCTGAAAGGCGGGAAATTGTAGTGGAGCAGGAAGGAGCGTCTCTCCTCGCCCGCAATGTAATCCATCCGTTGCTCGTCATGGGAGGTTCCCAAGGTTACGGTCACCAGGGACTGCGTCTCGCCCCGGTTGAACAGGGCCGAACCGTGGGCGCGGGGCAGAAAACCGACCTCGGAACTGATCGGACGGATTTCCACATTGGAACGGCCGTCGATTCTTCTCTTATC
>CAIUXU010000217.1 GCA_903903205.1 uncultured Syntrophobacterales bacterium | reverse complement strand
GTCGTCGCAAGCGGGATCCCGAAACGCAACATCGTGGAACCGCTGCAGCAGGCGGACGGCGCCAGGGGCTGGATTTCGACCAGCAAGTTGCCGCTGCTCGATGCCCAGGGGGAAATCCATGGCGTTCTCGGTGTTTTTGAAGACGTTACGGAGCGCAAGCAGGCCGAAGAGGCGCTGCGGGAGAGCGAGCTCCGAATGAGCTCCATCGCCGACTCGGCTCAGGATGCCATTCTGATGATGGATTCTGCAGGCCTGGTCTCTTATTGGAACCCCGCAGCCGAGCACATTCTTGGCTACACGAAAGCGGAAGCCATCGGCCAAAATCTGCATTCCTTCCTCGTACCCTCGCATTATCATGCAGCGCACCAGGCCGCATTCCCGACGTTTCGCAAGACGGGACTGGGCGCCGCTGTTGGTAAAACACTCGATCTGGAGGCTCGGAGAAAAGACGGCAAGGAAATCTCTGTTCAGTTATCGCTTTCCGCTATCCAAATCGGCAGCGGCTGGCATGCCGTAGGCATGCTCCGCGACGTCACCGAGCACAAGCGCATGGAAAATGAATTGCTCAGGGCCCACAACGAGCTGGAGAAGAAGGTCCTGGAGCGCACGGAGGAACTGCATATAGCCCTGGGAAAATACAAGGTGCTGTTTGACTCTTTTCCCCTGGGCATCACCATTACAGACAAAGCCGGGAACATCATCGAGGCCAATCGTGAGTCGGAACGGCTGCTTGACATTCCGCAAGGTGAACATCTCCTGCGGAAATACGACGGTCCCGAATGGCAGATCATTCGCCCGGACGGATCGCCCATGCTGGCTGCTGAATATGCCAGCGTCAGGGCCCTGAAGGAGAACTGCCGCATAGAGAACGTGCAGATGGGAATTGTAAAAGAGGGCGCGGCGATCACCTGGCTCAATGTCACCGCCGCGCCGATCCCGCTTGCGGACTTCGGTGTGGCGATTATCTACGGAGACATCACCGATCTCAAGCAGGCGGAGCAGGACCGGATCGCCCGCGATGCGGCGGAAGCGGCCACCCGGGCCAAGAGCAGCTTTATAGCCAACATGAGCCACGAAATCCGCACACCCATGAACGCTATCCTGGGGTTTGCCCAGGTCTTGGAGCGCGACCCTTCGCTTACACCCCAACAGGCCGAACATGTCCGGACTATCCACCGCAGCGGCGGCCACCTGCTGCGATTGATCAACGATATCCTGGATGTATCTAAAATCGAGGCCGGTCAGAGCACCCTCAAGGAGGCCGCATTCTGCCTGCATGACTTGCTGAACGATATGGAGATCATGTTCCGCTCCCGCATGGACGCCAGGGGACTGCAATTTCTGATGGAGCGGGACGGCAGCGTGCCGTCTTACGTGATCGCCGACGAGGGTAAGCTGAGGCAGGTGTTGGTCAATCTGATCGGGAATGCGGACAAGTTTACGGAAACAGGTGGGGTGGCTGTGCGGGTGCGCGCCGAGGCCGCGGAAGGAATATCCGGGGAGGAGAAAGAGACGTTGCGCCTGTGGATCGAGGTGGAGGACACCGGTCGAGGAATCCCAGACGCGGAGAGGGGTCAGATCTTTGGCTTGTTTCAGCAGGTGGGGACCAGCGTGAAAGCCGGTGGCGTCGGTCTGGGGCTGGCCATCAGCCTGAAGTTTGTGGAAATGATGGGCGGCAAAATCACGGTAACAAGCGAGGTAGGCAAGGGCAGTTGTTTCCGGTTTTCGGCGCTGATGAAGCAGGTAGCAGCGGTTCCCGGGAGCGAGAAGCTGGTATCCCGGCGCATCGTCGGTCTGGAACCCGGGACAGGACCGTTTCGCATCCTGGTGGTGGACGACGCACCGGCCAACCGCGCCCTGCTATGCACACTGCTTCAGTCCGTCGCCGGTTTCGAGGTTGCCGAGGCGACAAATGGTGTTGAAGCCCTTGAAATCTTTTCACACTGGTCGCCGCAGGCGGTGCTTATGGATATGCGCATGCCGATCATGGATGGTTACGAGGCCACACGGCGGATCAAAAGCACAGAGGCAGGTCGCGCTACACCGGTCATCGCCGTTACGGCCAGCGCCTTTGATGATTCCAGGCAACAGGTCATGGCGGCGGGTGTGGATGCCTATCTGAGAAAACCCTTTAATGTCGACGATTTATTTGAAACGCTGGGAAAATGCCTTGACCTGCGCTATGTTTTTGCGGAGGAAACGAACAATCTCCCGGGAGATTCGGCAGCCGCATTCCTGATATCG
>CAIUXU010000216.1 GCA_903903205.1 uncultured Syntrophobacterales bacterium | reverse complement strand
GATATGGCGCTGTAGGCAAGAGCCTGGGTGATGACCGGGGGTCGGTCGGTATCCGTAACGATCACGACACTCTCCCCTTTTTTCACCTGGACAACCTGGTTGATGAGCATATTCGCCGCAAAAGCCATTCTGGTGATTTCCATCGGATACCTCCTCTTTGTTTTGAATAAGCGTATAGGTCTTTCGGTTTTTCCTGTCAAGGGTTAATTACAGAACGTGAGCATGTTTTACAATATGCGCCGCGGGAGGGGTATATCAAACCGTACGGCTTGACAATGGACTGGCGTCCACGCTGCTTTTACTCCGGGTCACCCACGGTCTTTTTTACCCGGGATCGATCGAGATGATCGCGCAGGAGCGCAGACGCGGTTGATTGTTGCCCCTGTTCCAACAACGCGATGATCTCAAGGTGTTCCCGGTAGCGATTCAGGCGGGCTTGATCGACCGGGACCCGGTACTCGATCAGGCGGCGGAGACGGTTGATGTGCCGGACGGCATCGAGGAAGAAGGGATTTTCCGAACAGGAGACGATCTGTTCATGGAAGCGGACACCGGTTTCGAACATTGTGAAGGGCAATCTTTCGTTGATGGGGCTGGCAAGAAGGGATTCCTGTTCCTCACGAAGCCTTGCAAACACAACAGGATCAACCCGATAGGACGGTTCCAGAAGGGCAGCAGGCTCGACGAGAATACGGAAGCGATAACTCTTGTCCAGGGCCTCGACGGTATCGAGAACCGGCAGAAAATTCCAGCCGTGGCCGGGGCGCCGTTCGACCCACCCCTCCTGAGACATGCGTATCAGGATCTTCATGAGTTTGACACGGCTGATCCCGTAGCGGGACATCAGCTCCGCCTCCGAGGTATGGCCGTGCAGCTTTCCCCGGATACGGTCTTCGGCAAAGCGGTAATACATATCCTCTTCGGTGGATACCGGGGCCGAGATATCTGGAGCCGGAATCTCTGCAGCGGGGCGAGTAAGAAAGAAACCCCGGTTGGGATGGAACAGGACGATCCCTTCCCGCTCCAGGATCGTGAGCGCCTCGCGAACGGGTCCTCGGGAGACGTGAAATGCGTCCGCCAGCCCCTGCTCCGCCAAGTGAGCGCCCGCGGGCATGGTCTGACTCCGAACATGGTTGACGATCCTGACGGCCAACTGCGACATAAGCGGCTTCACCGCTTCTATTACCACCCCTTCGTCCACATCTCGTCGTCCTCGTAAATCTTTTCAT
Source organism: uncultured Syntrophobacterales bacterium (assembly GCA_903903205.1). Lineage (GTDB taxonomy): Bacteria > Desulfobacterota > Syntrophia > Syntrophales > UBA5619 > UBA5619. The sequence goes on along the minus strand of CAIUXU010000216.1, from coordinate 358 downwards.
CGTTCTGGGCCGCCTCTTCGGCGTCCGCCTCGATCATCCGGCCGGGGTTCGGGTCCTTGAGGAGTTCGCGGTAGTATTCATGCTGGATCAGGAGGTTCATGATGTCATTCGTTCCGGTCCAGATCTGGATCAGGCGCGTGTCGCGGATCATCTTTTCGATCGGGAAGACGTTGGTGTAGCCGATCCCGCCGACGATCTGCATCGCGAGGTTGCAGATGTTCCAGGCGGAATCCGTGGCAAATTTCTTGGCCTCACTGACGATCCGCCGCGCGGTCGGGAGCCCCGCATCGACGCACTTTCCCGCGGCCTGGGTCAGCGCCCGGGCGGCATCAAGCTGGGTGATCGCGTCGGCCACCTT
>CAIUXU010000215.1 GCA_903903205.1 uncultured Syntrophobacterales bacterium | reverse complement strand
TTCCATGTGCGAACCGTGCCGGACGCGCGGATGATCCGGGAATGGGTGGAACGCGGCACAGATTTCCTGTCGGGGATGTACAGCTACTCTGGAATCCAGATGGTCAAGCCCGTGCGACGGGCGGTGGTGGTGGGCGGCGGATTCATCGGTCTTGAGACTGCGGAAAACCTGGTACATATCGGGTTCGATGTAACCCTCATCCAGAAGCCCGATCACGTCCTGTCCCCGCTGGACCCGGAGATCGCTTGCCTTGTTCAGAGCCACATAATAAGGCATGGCGTGCATGTAGCCGCCAATGACGGCGTGGTCGGATTCAAGCAGTTGGACGGAGGCGCGATAGAAGTCCAGACAAGCTCCGGAAAAACGTACCCGGCGGACATCGTGATCCTTGCGATCGGTGTGCGGCCGGACACGACTCTGGCCAAGACGGCTGGGCTAACGATCGGTGAACGCGGCGGCATTTGCGTCAATGAACACATGATCACGAGTGACCCGGACATCTTCGCAGTGGGCGATGCCATCGAAGTCAAGGACTTCGGAACCGGCGAGTGGAGCCTGATTGCGCTGGCCGGGCCGGCAAACCGGCAGGGCCGGATTGCGGCCGATGTGATAGCCGGGCGCGATTCCCGTTACCGGGGCACCCAGGGCACCTCAATCATCGGACTGTTCGGGGGCGCCGCCGCCTGGACTGGTCTCAGCGAGAAAACGCTCAAGCAGCTCGGCGACCAAGACTACGAAAAAATCTACCTGTTTCCGAATTCGCACGCCGGCTATTACCCGGGCGCCAAGATGCTCGGATTGAAGTTCATCTTCCGAAAATCCAACGGGAAAGTCCTCGGAGCGCAGGCGCTGGGCGAGGACGGCCCGGCGGTGGACAAGCGGATCAGCGCCATTGCCATGGCCATCCAGATGGGAGCGACGGTTTACGATCTTGAAGAAACTGAGCTTTGCTACGCGCCCCAGTTCGGTAGCACGAAGGATGCGGTCAACTTCGCCGGGATGATAGCCGCTAATGTCCTTCGGGGCGATATGCCGGTCAGTCACTGGGATTCGGTGGAAGGCGCCTTCCTCCTGGACGTGCGCCAGCCGGTGGAACTGATCGTGGAGAGCGTGCCGGGCGCGGTCAACATCCCGATGGGTCAGCTCCGTTCACGCCTCGAAGAGCTTCCCCGAGACCGCGAGATCCACGTCATCTGCCGTTCCGCACAGCGCGCCTATTACGCGACGCGCATCCTATTGCAGAACGGATTCAAAGCCCGAAATATCTCCGGAGGCACGCTGTCGCGCGCGATGTATTCTCTGGCTGAATTGAAATATTGAAGGCGCTTAAAGCGGACAGATTTAAGCATGCCACTGATTACCTGAGCACAGGATAACGATGTTTCGAGGGAGGGCCATGGATTATGAGCAGCGCTGATACGAAAAAAGGGGACTTAAAGAAGAAAATAGTCCATGAGGTGGTCGAGTACTGGATAATTGTTTTATATCTTGCCATCTTGTTTGCCGCTTTTACACAGTACAGAAGACTCCTTCTGACTGCCTATGACATCACTTACACGAATTACTGGGTGGCCGCGATCAAGGCATTGGTTCTTG
>CAIUXU010000214.1 GCA_903903205.1 uncultured Syntrophobacterales bacterium | reverse complement strand
TGAGCAAGGCCATCTGGCCTCCCTTTCTGGTTTCGCTGGTGGTCCTGGCGATTGTGACCTATGTCCCGTGGCTGAGCACGTTTCTGCCCCGGTTGTTCATGGGTCGCTGAGACGATCGGTAAGCAGTAAAAAGTAAACAGTAAAAAGGGAAAAGGAGAGTCTTTAACCTTTCACTTTTAAAGGAGGCGCCATGACCCACCATAACCAATCCCGCGGCCCCCTGCGCAGTTCCATGATCACCCAGGGGATCGACCGCGCCACCCACCGATCACTCTTCTATGCCATGGGCCACTGCCGGGAGGAGCTCGACAAGCCCCTGGTGGCCATCGTCAACTCCTTCAACGAAGTGGTGCCCGGCCATATCCACCTGCAGGCGCTCTGCCAGGCGATCAAGCTGGGGGTAGCCGAGGCCGGGGGAACGCCCCTGGAGTTCCCCAGCATCGCCGTCTGCGACGGCATTGCCACGGGCCACCAGGGGATGAAGATGCCCATGCTCAGCCGCGAGATGATCGCCGATCAGATCGAGCTGATGGTCGTGGCCCACGGCTTCGACGCCATGGTGCTTCTCACCAACTGCGACAAGGTGACGCCGGGGATGCTCATGGTTGCCGGCAGGCTCAATATCCCAGCCATCCTGGTGAGCGGCGGCCCCATGGACAACACCTCCTTCCAGGGCCAAAGGGTCTGCTATACGGATCTCATCGAGGCGGAGGGCAAGGTGATCCGGGGGGAGATGAGCGAAGCGGAGCTGACCGAGTTTGAACACGTGGCCTGCCCGGGGTGCGGCTCCTGCGCCATGATGGGAACCGCCAACTCCATGAACATGCTGACCGAGGCGCTCGGCATGACGCTCCCCGACGGCGCCCTCATCCCGGCCACCTACGGCGCCCGCATCGCCCTGGCCCGGCGGGCGGGGAAGGCGATCATGGAACTCCACAACAGGAACATCCTGCCGCGGGACATCATGACGCTCAAGGCCTTCGAAAACGCCATGGCCGTCGACATGGCGATCGGCGGATCGACCAACACCTGCCTCCACCTTCCGGCCATCGCCCGGGAGGTGGGCATCCCCCTCGAAATGGACAAATTTACCGAAGTCGCCGAAAAGACCCCGCACCTGACCCTCCTCAAGCCGGCGGGAAAGTTCTTCACCATGGATATGTACAACGCCGGCGGAATCCCGGCCCTGATGAACGAGCTTGCCCACTTCAAGCTGATCCATCCCGACTGCCTCACGGCAACCGGAAAGACCGTGGGGGAAAATGTCGCCGGCCGAAAGATCCTCGATGACCAGGTGATCCACCGGGTCGAAACCCCCATTTCTCCCAAGGGCGGCCTGGCCATCCTCCGGGGCAATCTGGCCCCCGAGGGGGCGGTCGTCAAGAGCGCCGCCGTGGCCTCTGAGATGCTGGTCCACGGTGGACCGGCGCGTGTCTTCGACAGGGAGGAGGAGGCCCTGGAGGCGATCTTTGGCGGCAGCATCAAACCCGGCGACGTTGTCGTTATCCGCTACGAAGGACCCAAAGGCGGACCCGGAATGCGCGAACAACTCATGCCCACCTCGGCCATCATCGGCATGGGTCTGGGAAAAACCGTCGCCCTGGTCACCGACGGGCGCTTCTCCGGCGCGACACAGGGGGCCTGTATTGGCCACGTCTCTCCGGAGGCTTACCTGGGTGGCCCCATCGCCCTTATCGCCGAGGGGGACCGGATCGAAATCGACATTCCGGCGCGTACACTGACGCTGGCGGTCGATCCGCAGGTTCTGGAGGAGCGGAGGAAACACTGGACACTGCCCGAAAGCACGAACATCCCGAAGGGGTCTCTGCTGGAGCGGTACAGGCGGATGGTGGGATCGGCCATGAAGGGTGCGGTCCTGGAGTAGAACCATGACGATATAAATTAAAGGAGGTGGAAGGTGGAACGTTCTCTGGTATTGGTAAAGCCCGATGGGGTGCAGCGCGGTCTCGTGGGCGAGGTGATTGCCCGTCTGGAGCGGCGCGGTCTGCTCCTCGCAGGGGCCAAATTCATGCAGGTCAGCCAGGCGCTGGCTGAGGAACATTACGGGATTCACAAAGGGAAACCGTTTTATGAAGGACTGATCGCCTATATCATCTCCGCACCGGTGATGGCAATGGTCTGGGAAGGCCCCAATGCGGTGGCCGCCATTCGCCAGACGATGGGCGCCACCCGTCCGCTGGAAGCCGCGCCGGGAACGATCCGTCACGACTTCGCGCTGGAGGTGGGACGCAACCTGACGCATGCTTCGGACAGCCCCGAAAACGGCGCGAAGGAAGTGGCTCTGTGGTTCAAGCCGGCAGAGTTGGTTTCTTGGCGGCGTGCCGTTGATCCGTGGATTTTTGAGAAGTAAAACCCATCCGCAATGCGTAAGAAATCGGTCCCGCCGGTAGATCCGGCGGGACGATGGGTGTTTTAAGCCCTGGCCTTCCCGTGGGAGGAGAAAGTGATGAGTTTATGACCAATCCGCGCGCCGACTATATCCCCATCGTTGACCGCAAACCATTGAAACTGCCGGGAGACGCCCGACTTGCCGTCTGGGTGATTGTTAACATTGAGGAGTGGCCGTTCGACGAACCGATGGCCCGTACCGTCATTCCACCGCCGCAGGGCGTCACCATTGTACCGGACATCACCAACTACGGCTGGTATGATTACGGACAAAGGGTCGGCATCTGGCGGATCATGGATGTCCTGGACAGGCATGGCGTCAGGGCTTCGGTCAGCCTGAACGCCTCGGTCTGCAACACCTATCCCCGTATCATCGAGGCCTGCCTCAAGAGCCGCTGGGAACTCTTCGGCCATGGTTTTTTACAGCGGGCGCTTCCCAAGGAGCAGGATGAACGCGCCGTCATCCGGAAAACGATCGATGTCATCAGGGAAAAGACGGGGCAGAAAATACGCGGCTGGATGGGGCCGGGCCTGCACGAGACTTTGGCAACCCCGGACATCCTGGCGGAAGAGGGGATCGAATACGTTCTGGACTGGGTGAACGATGATCAGCCCTACCCGCTGAAAGTGAAGAAAGGCAGCCTCTTTTCAATTCCCTACACGATGGAGCTCAATGATATCCCGATCTATGCCGTGCAGCACCATCGTTCTGCGGAGCTATTGGACCGATCCCGGGATCAGTTCGATACGCTCTACGAAGAAGGTCGGCAAAGCGCACGCATCATGGCCATTGCCGTGCATCCGTACATTACCGGCGTGCCCCACCGTATTGGCTATTTCAACAAGATTTTCGACTATATTAAAAAGCACGACAAAGTGATCTTCATGACGGGCAGTGAAATCCTGGACTGGTACAAAGAGGCAGTGCTGAGGACTGAGTAAAACCATATCCCCGATAAGAGCACGCGGGGATGACAAAGGTGATCGGAGAGTGGGGTTTTCCCAAAACCGTGAAAAACATCAGGTCCTTCTTGACAATAGGTTTTCGGGCGCTGGTTACAGCCATTCTGGTTGTCCTCCCCATAGCGGCATTCGCGGCCGGGGGCTCATCCCAGGACAAGGCGCTGCTTGCCGCCCGTGACGCCTATCT
>CAIUXU010000213.1 GCA_903903205.1 uncultured Syntrophobacterales bacterium | reverse complement strand
TTTTCAAGGACTCGTAGGTGCAAGCGAGCGGGGCAATTCAAAGGTAGGATTTATTTGACGAACGAAAAGAGGGAGCCTGCGGGCTCTCTCTTTTTCTGATAATGGATCTTCCCAAGTTACACAAACGCTGTTCCAAATGGAAGGCGATCAGTACTCCTTGGTCAGTTTGTCGAGCTCGGCCAGCGAAAAGACCGGGCCGTCCTTGCAGACGTATTTCTCTCCGACATTGCAGCGGCCGCACTTTCCGATCCCGCACTTCATCCGCATCTCGAGCGAGGTGATGATGTTCTCCTTCGAGAAACCGAGCTCGAAGAAGACCGGCAGCGTGAACCGGATCATGATCGGAGGGCCGCAGATTACCGTCACGGCGTTTTCGGAGCTTGGGGCGACCTCCCGGCAGACCGTCGGGACGAACCCTTCCCGGCCCTTCCAGTCCGCATCCCCTTTGTCCACCGTGACATTGAGGTTGATATCATCCCGCTTCGCCCAGGCGGCGAGTTCGTCCTTGTAGATCAGAAGCCCCGGATTCCTTGCGCCATAGATCACGGTAATTTTGCCAAAACGGGAGCGGTTCTTCTCATCGATCATGTAGTTGATGAGCGAGCGGAGCGTCGTGAAGGCGAAGCCGCCGCCGACGATCACGATATTCTTGCCGGCCAGGAAGTCGATCGGCCAGGAGTTCCCCAGCGGCCCGCGGACACCCATCACGTCGCCCACCTCCATCTCATGAAGGGTGGAGGTCACCACGCCCGCCTTCTGGACTGTAAACTCCAGATAACCGGGCTGGGTCGGAGAGGAGGCGATCCCGATGGGCGACTCCCCTTTTCCGAAGATCGAGAGTTCCGCAAACTGCCCCGGAAGATACCGAAAGGCCTCCTCATCCTCCTTCTTTTGAAAGCCGAAACGGAAGGTCTTGATGTCCTTTGTATCTACTTCCGTAACGATCTTGATCACTTCAACAGGGATGGGTATGTATGGATTCTGCATTTCGCTCTCCCCAAGCTTATATTTTGGCAATGTCCGCGACGACCTTCCGGATATCCAGATTGACCGGGCAGGCCATCACGCATCTCCCGCAACCGACACAGGCGATTGCATTGAAATTGTCCACATAGTATCGGAACTTGTGCATCACCCGCTGGCGCCAGCGCTCCTTCTGGGAGGGGCGCGGATTGTGCCCGGAGGTCTCCTTCGTGAACATCGGAAACATGCAGGAATCCCAGTTCCGGATGCGGATTCCGTCGTTTCCCTTCAGCTCGTCGCTGATGTCGAAGCAGTGGCAGGTGGGGCAGAGGTAGGTGCAGGTGCCACAGGCGAGGCATTTTTGATGAAGCGTGTTCCAGAACGGGTCCTCGAAATGGGTGTCCAGGATCGGCTTGATCTCGCTCGCCGGGATCCGCGAGGAAATCTCCCCGGCGGCGCCGGCCGCAATCTCCTCTTTTCTCTTTTCCGCCCCTTCGCCAGCGGGCGATCCCCCGAATGCGGAGAGAAGCGCCTCCCCCTTCGGCGTAAGAAATTCGGCCAGAAACTCATTCCCCAGATCCGTCAGCAGCAGATCTGCCCCGGTGGCGTCAACCGGGCTCCCGCCGACGGAGGTGCAGAAGCAGGTCGTGCAGGGCGGATGAACACAGGCAAGGGCCACGACGGTTGTCTGGTTCCGCTTGTTGATGTAGTAGGGATCCTGGTACTTTTCCTGGTCAAAAAGCATATCGAGGAGAGTGAAACTTCTCGCGTCACAGGGGCGGACGCCGAACAGGAGCATCTGGCCCGGGTCCGTCTCCTCCCCGGAAAAGACCATCCCCTTTCCGGTCCGGGTGAATTTTAGCAGTGTCTCGGTCC
>CAIUXU010000212.1 GCA_903903205.1 uncultured Syntrophobacterales bacterium | reverse complement strand
GAAGAGCCCTATCTCTTCCTGAACGGTGAACAGAATCTCGAGCGGGCCGAGGGGCGCTGCGTCCTCCTTGATTCCCGACAGGGCGGCCAGAATGATCGCAATCCCCGCCTTGTTGTCTGCCCCGAGAACGGTTTCGCCGTTGCTGTAAACCACGCCGTCCCGGACCACCGGAACCATTCCTTCTGTGGGGCCGACCGTGTCCATGTGGGCGCACAGCAGGATGATAGGGCCGGCGGCGTTGCCCGGAATCCGGGCGATGATATTGCCCGTGTCGCCCCCTGAACGGGCGGCCGAATCATCCACTGTCGCATCGATGCCCAGTTTCCGGAACTTTTCGAGCAGATATTCGGCGACCCTGCCCTCCTTGCAAGAAGGGCTGTTCATCGATACCAGTGCGATAAATTCATCCAATACATTGATTTTCATTTTTTCCTTCCTTCCTTCAACACTTCGATGAAGGCATCGATTCGGGTTTCGATCTGGGCCTCGGAAAAGCTCCGCTCATCGACCATGTCCGCTTCGATCATGACTGTTGGTATCCCTTTCTGCTCCCGGATGATCCGCTGGATGTCGTACTGCCCGAAGGAGTAGGGTTTGCAGCTCCGGTTGGAGTGCATGACGATGCCGTCCACATCGTATTTGTCGGCCATCTCCATTACCTGCCGGGCCATCTCGTCCACGCCGATGTTGAGGTAGATCCGGGCGTGGCACTCGGCCATTGTCCCCAGGAAATCGTTTTCATCGACGTACCGGAGGGCGCCGCACCAGGCCGATGTGTAGGAGTCCGCCACGAGGCATGCGCCCTGGGAGGAAAATTTTTCGGAGAGCCACTTGGTCCGGTACCAGACGGGGAGATTGTCCCAGAGGAGCCGGTATTTTTCGACGGGAACCGCGCCGATCCCGTCGGCGACGCGCTGCTTCATCTCGGCCAGAAGCATCCTGTAATAATCCACAGTCTGCTGCGTCCCGCGGAGTGTCACGATCAGGGCGAGGTGGAAGAAGGCGTCGAAGGCGCTGATCGGCGCGGGCCGGGTCATTGCCGTATCGAGAACCTCCTGCCAAAGCCGCTGCCCCTGGATGGAGAGGCGCCCGACCTCCTTGATCCGGTCATAATCGAACTTTTTCCCGCAGGCCTTCTCCAGGAAGGCGATGTACTCATCGATCTGCCCCTTGACGTAGCGCTTCGCCTCCTCGGAAAAGCCGGTATGGCAGACGGGGGTGTCAAGGATGAAAAGCGGCACCTTGAAATACCGGGCCTGCACCTCGTACCATTTCAGGACGGACCCGCAGATGTTGTTGCAGCAGATAAGCATGTCGGGCCGCGGGAGGCCGCCGATCGGTCCGCCGTTGATCGGGGCGCAGGCGATATCGGCACGGGCGTAGGAGCAGAGGTCGCTTGAATAGCCCATCGCCTCCGCCTTCTCGCAGAGGTCCGCCCCCATCTTGCTCGCCCCGACCATCGCCCCGTGGTTTTCCGGATAGACGGGGATCACATCCATCGCAATCAGCGGCTCCACCGGCCCGCCGCTCGTGATCCAGGCGACCTTCTTCCCCGTCTCCCCTGCCATTTTCGCATCGATATAGTAGGCCGTCATGATCTCCTTCATCTTTGCGACCGCCTTGATCTTCCGCTTTTCCTTCGCTTCGTCTTTTTCCGCCATCGTCTTCTCCTGAAAATAGGGGGACAGCGCCCCTATTTATTGACCGAGAAAATAGGGGCGCTGTCCCCCTATTTCTATTTAAAGAAAAGGAGAAAAGAGGATGGGATACGAACTGAGCACCGAATTCATTAAAAAGCCGCATGAGTGGGATCCGCGCCGCCTCTACAGCCAGACGGGTGCGGACTGGCAGTACCGGGTAGATTTCGACCGGATGAGGGCGGAACGCCTGCAACGCACCCGCGAGCAGATGGAGGCCCATGACCTGGGCGCGCTTGTTCTTTTTGCCGGGGCCAATATCCGGTATGTAACCGGCTCCTACCAGGGAAACTGGAAATACAACATCAATATCCGGTATTTGGTTCTGCCTCGGGGGGGCGAGCCGGTATTCTTTGAGACGGCCGGATCGGACCTCCATTGCGCGGTGATCGATCTTCCGTGGATTCCGGAGCAGAACATCCGTCCGGCGATGACGTGGCAATGGGCCGAAGGGGCCGTGCCCCACATGGCCAAGAAGATGGTGGACGGTGTGATGGCGGTTCTGAAGGAGAACAAGGTTGACAAGGAGAAGATCGGAATCGACAACCTCGATATGCCATCGATGCAGGCGTTCAAGGATGCAGGATTGAATATCGTAAATGGCTGGCCGGTGATTTCCGCCGCGCGGGTGGTCAAGACGCGCGACGAGATCGAGCTTTTGAAGCAGGCCGCTTCGATTGGCGATGCGGCGATGTGGCATATCAAGTATGACTGGCTCAAGCCCGGGGTTACCGAGCGGGAGATCGAAGGCAAAGTTCATGAATTCATGCTCGAAAGGGGTTGCGAGATCATTTATGATATCATTGTCGCCTCGGGTGGAAACACCAGCCCCTACCGGCGTTGGGCGACCAACAAGATGATCCGGCAGGGAGATCTGGTGATCGTCGATATCAACGCTGTTGGACCCTCCGGATATTACATCGATTTCGTCCGCTGCTTCAAGTGTGCCGGAAAGATGAACCAGCAGGAGATCGATCTCTACCGCGAGGTGTACGACTCCATGTACGCGGCAATCGACAAGCTTCGTCCCGGCAATACGACGGCGGATGTCGCGGCCTGTTTCCCTAAGTATGACGACGACAAGTACGGCACCGTCACGCTGCAGCAGTTCGCGCACAGCATTGGCATCACGCTCTACGAGGGGATGTGGATCTCGCGGGCCTATTCGCTGGACTACCCGGCGGAGATCAAGGAAAACATGTACTTCGCGGTAGAAACCTTCGCAGGCCATCCCGGCCTTCGGCAGACCTGCCGTCTCGAGGAAAATGTGCTGGTCAGCGGCGAAGGGCCAGTGATCTTCACGTTGATGGAGCACATGGAAGAGGCGATGCGTTAATCGGTGCGATCTCCATGCCGTCCTCTTGGGAAAAGGTCGAGGTATTTTTCCTTGACAATGAAAAATGAAGAGGCTACAAATTCGACAGGCGTAACGGCAGTTAAGGAGTGCTTATCATTCGAAATGGAGGGAGAGATTATGATGCGAAAAATGTTTACTCGTGTAGTATGCAGTTTGGCCGTGATCTTGGCGCTTGCAACTTGGGCAACAACCGATGCACAGGCCCAGGCGAAGAAGCCGCTCAAAACAATTACCGTCCTGGCTCCTGGCCCCTCAGCAATAACGACCTATAACTTATTCGTTGCAGACGCAGAAGGCTACTTCAGGGAAGAGGGATTGGAGGTCAAGTGGGAAGCCGTAGATGGTTCTTCACAGGTTCTCCAGGCCGTCGCCGCAGGAAAGGCGGAGATCGGCCGACCCGGGCCCGGTCCGGTCCTGGCCGCGCGCAGCCGTGGGTTAGACGTCGTCTGGATCTACAATCTGTTACCGAAAAGCAATTTCGGTTTGGTTGTTAAAAAGGATGCATCCTACAAAACACCCTCAGACCTGAAGGGGAAGGTGATCGGCGTCGGAACCGCGGACGGCTCCGAGGTCACATTTGTTCGCCCGATACTGGCCGATGCCGGCATGAAGGAGGGCAGGGACTTTACGTTTCTGCCCGTGGGTGACGGCGGAATGGCCGCCGCGGCCTTCCTGCGCGGCGATATCGAGGCGTATGCCGCTTCGATCACATCCGATGCCGCAGTCATCCAGAGGCGGGGCATTCCATTGCGGGATATCACGCCGGACAGATACCTCGCCCTCTTCGGGAATGGTTTTGCCGTCCTTGCATCATACCTGAAGGAGAATCCAGATGTTATCAAGGGTTTTGGCCGCGCCATGGTCCGTGGAACCAAGTTCGGCCTGATTCCGGCCAACCGGAGTAAGGTGCTTCAGTATTGCAAAAAGGGGAACCAGCAGGAGGGTGAGGATACTATCTTGGCCAACGCGGTGATGGATATGGCTTTGAGCCGGATGGCTCCGTCGGATCTGTCGAAAGGTTGGGGTTACACCCCGCCGGCGGGTATGAAGTTCTGGCATGAAAGCGCTCTCTCCTCTGGTTTCCTGAAGGCACCGCTGCCGAAGCTCGAGGACGCCTATACGAACCAGTTCGTCGACTACTGGAACGGTAAATAGCCATGACCATGGAAAATACGCTTTCATCTTTGCCGGTCGGCCTTGAGGGCCGGCCGGTCTTTGAGTTGCGCGGGGTCAGCAAAACCTATAAACGGCGCAACGTCCATGCGCTCGAAAAGATCGATCTGCGCCTGACCGAGGGGAGTTTCTGGGCGGTCATCGGCTCGAGCGGTTGCGGGAAATCGACGCTGCTTAAGATCATGACCGGTTTGCTCTCGCCATCGGAAGGCAGTGTGATGCTCTCCGGGAAGCCGGTGACCGGTCCACGCCGGGACATCGGGATGATGTTCCAGCAGCCTACCCTTTTTCCCTGGCGCACGGCCGTCGAGAATGTCGTCCTGCCGATCGAGATACGCGACGGGAAAAAAGCGGCCTTGGAGAAACATAAAGACGCCAAGGCGCTGCTCGATCTGGTCGGTTTGAAAGGGTTCGAGCAGGTTTACCCAAACGAATTGTCGGGAGGAATGGCCCAGCGTGTTGCGATCTGCCGGATGCTGATTACAGAACCGGCCGTCCTGCTGCTGGACGAGCCATTTAGCGCGCTTGATGAGTTAAGCCGTGACTTTATGGATATGGAGCTGCAGAGGATCTGCAAGGAGCGCAATGCAACAACCTTCCTAGTCACCCATTCGATTCCGGAGGCCGTGATCCTCTCCGACATGGTCAGCGTGATGTCCCCGCGGCCCGGGCGTATCGCTGCCACGGTCACCATCGATTTACCCCGACCGCGGACTTTGGAAATGATGACGGAACCGCGCTTTGCTGCGTACGTCAAGCAGATTCGCGAGCTACTCGACAAAGGAGCATTCCTATGACAAACAAACAGACAGGGGCCAACGAGGAGGCCGCGTGTGAGACGGTATGGGCCGCCGAAAAGGTGTCTTGGATCGACCGCCTTCCGCGTGCGGTGACGATGTTTTTGGTTCTATTGGTTTTTTTGTCCGTTTGGCAGATTGCCTTTATGCTGAAGGTGATCTCGCACATCATTCTTCCATCGCCGTTTGCGACGATCGAGGAGATTGTCACGGTCGGTCTGAATCTGCTCACCGGGGATTATATGCTGAAAGCGCTGTGGACGACGGCCCAAGAGGTGCTTATAGGCTTTATGATTGCAGTTGTGCTCGGCTTTTTTCTCGGGCTTCTCGTGGGCGAGACGGACTTTGGCGAGCGGATGGTGATGCCCTATCTGGTTGCGATCAACGCCATGCCTAAAGTGGCATTCGCCCCCCTTTTCGTCTCATGGCTTGGCTTCGGCATAGCCTCCAAGGTGGCGTTGGCCGCCTTCGTTGCGCTCTTCCCGGTTATTGTGGGAACGGCGGCCGGTATCCATGCCGCGGACCAGAATGCACGAATGCTTTTCCGCACTATTGGAGCCAGCCGCTGGCAAACGTTGACAATGCTGAAACTGCCCACCGGAATGCCTCATTTCTTCACCGGTCTGAAGAATGCTGCGGTACTCGCAGTTGTCGGTGCGGTTGTCGGGGAGTTTCTGGGCGGCGGCAAAGGGTTCGGCGAGCTGATTCGTATAGCCGCTTCCATGATCAACACACCGCGGGTCTTTGCGCTCATCATCTATCTCAGCTTGCTGGGGTTGGGGACCTTCGGGGTTGTGCTGTGGCTGCAACGTAAATTGATCTTCTGGCACAAGGAAACCATTACCACCGAAGAACTGTTTGAATAGGAACAGTTCAAGTCGTTATCGGATAAAACATACAACAAATTATTTTCATAGAAACAGACACACCAAGGAGAACCATGAAACTTCTGACCTACCAAACGGACAAAGGGCCGCGTGTCGCCGTTCTCACCGAAGCAGGCGTGGAGGACGTCGTCCCCGAGACGGGCGACGCCGTCGCAGTGATTGCGGCGGGCGATGTTCCCAAGACCAACGGCAAACCAAAGCCGCTCACCTCTGTAAAATTGCTTGCGCCGATCGCCGAGCTCAAGCGGCCGGTTGTTGCCGTCGGGCTCAACTACAAGAAACACTCCGACGAAGGGGCTCGCAAGCACGGCCTGCGGAAGGTAGGCGAATACCCGGCAAACCCGGTCTTTTTCTGCAAATGGTCCGGCTCACACAACGGACCAGAGGGTGAGATCATCCACCACGCGATCACCCGGGAGCTTGATTACGAGTGCGAGCTTGTGATTGTTATCGGCAAGCAGGGGATCAACATCCCCAAAGAGCGGGCCATGGACCACGTCTACGGCTACACGATCATGAATGAGGTTTCGGCTCGCGATGTCCAGCGTCGCCACAACCAGTGGTTCAAGGGGAAAGGGCTGGACACCTTCGGTCCTCTGGGACCTTGGATCGTCACCAAGGACGAAGCCGGCAACGGTGACAATCTGGCCCTCCAGAGCCGGGTGAACGGCCAGGTTCGGCAGAACTCCAACACCAACGACATGATTTTCGATATCGCAACGATTGTCTCGGTCCTTTCTGAGGGCTTCACCCTCTATCCGGGCGACCAGATAGCCACCGGCACACCCGAGGGTGTCGGCTTTGCAATGGACCCGCCTGGTCTGTTAAAGGCGGGAGATGTGGTGGAGTGCGAGGTCGAGAACATCGGGGTACTGCGGAATCACGTTGTCGCGCCGAAGTAAAGGCGCGGCCGTGGGTTGATGGTAAAATATTTCGGCGGAATCGGTTTAGAATGACCGTGGGATACCTTTCTCCCACGGTCATTTGTATTTTATACTGCCAGGGGCTGTTAACCAAGTTTACGTTTGATGATTTCCTTAAATTCCTCCGGGCTGAGAAGTCCTTTTTTCTCCGTGCTTTTCTCTTTTACTTCCTTCAAAATCTGCATGATGTTTTCATCGCTGGTATTGTCCATGCCCAGTTTCTCAAGCATGTAGGTGATCGAGGCTTTGCCGCTTTTTTTACCGAGGACGACTTCCGCTTCACGTCCGGTGAATCTGGGAGTGGTGGCAAACATGGCGAGCGGATTGGTCATGACAAGATCGACGCCGATCCCCGATTCCCGGATATAATTTCCCCTGCCGAGAACGGGTTTGTTGTTGGCCAGATTTACACCGGACAGGCTGGAGACCAGTTCGGAGAGGGCGATAATCTTGTCAAAACGGTAATTCGTCTTCATCCCCAGGAGAATATGCAGCCCAACCATCAGCTCTTCCAGCGCTGCATTGCCGGTCCTCTCCCCGAGTCCGTTCGCGCAGGAATGGACCACTGAGGCGCCGGCCGTGACGGCGGCCAGCTCCGTTGCCACTCCCATACCGAAATCATTGTGCGTATGAATCTCGACGGGAAGCCCTGTAAGCTTTTTAACCTTTCTCACCAGGTATTTGATGGCTTCCGGGAGGGCGCATCCCATCGTATCCACAACACCGATTGCATCCGGCGGAGCATCGTTCATCATCCCGGTCAGGAGATTTGTCAAATCTTCCTCTCGCGCCCGGGTCGTGTCGTAGGGAAAATAGACGGTATGTAAATTCCGCTTTTTTGCATAGTTAACGCAATCGATGCTCTTGCGAAGCACATCCTCCCAGGTCCATTTGAATTGATATTTTAGTTTCGGATAGCCGATCGGTACTTCGATGATTACCCCATGCGCGCCGCATTCGACAGCTTTGTCGATATCAACCATCATGGCCCTTGCAAAGGTATAAATCTTTGCATGCAGGCCCAACTGGGTGATCTCCTTGATCGCTGCGAAATCCTCCTCCGACACGGCTGGCATCCCCGCCTCGATCCGTTCGACGCCTACCTCATCCAGCATCCTGGCGATCCTGACTTTGTCGTCCTTTCGGAAGACCACACCAGGGGTCTGCTCTCCGTCCCGCAAGGTGGCATCGTGAATTTCGACCTTTTCGGGAAGATCAAATTCACCGCAAACTTCATTCACAAAGTTATAGGGACTTACCCACCACTTCTCCTCCTGAATATGCCGATTTTCCATAGATTCCCTTTCTCTTTCCGACTATTTAAAGTTGCATGTTTTATCCGGTAACGACTTGAACTGTTCCTATTCAAACAGTTCTTCGGTGGTAATTATAGGTCTTGCTGACCCCGCGCAACTCAAAGACCGGCCGGCCTTTAAGGCCGGCCGGCAAAGATGAAAGCCTGTTTTCCATGGTCATGGTTATTTACCGTTCCAGTACTTGACGAACTCGTTCGAATAGGCCGCCTCCAACTTTGGCAGCGGCGCCTTCAAGAAGCCCGAAGCCAGCGAACTATCGTGCCAAAGCTTCCAACCCGCCGGCGGGTTGTAACCCAAGCCGTTCGACATATCCAACGGAGTCATCCGGTCTACGGTTATATCAAGCAATGCGGAGGAAAGAGCTACGTCCTCACCCTCCTGCGGGTTCCCCTTCTTGCAATACTGAAGCACCTTATCCTTGTTGGCTTTGACCATGCCAAACTTGGTTCCGCGGACCATGGCACGGCCAAAGCCCTTGATCACCTCTGGATTTTGCTTGATGTATGATCCCATTGCGACAAAGCCATTACCAAAGTAGGCGAGATACTTTTCCGGAGTAAGATCCCTCATAGCGAGACCCCGCCTCGTGATGACTGCGGCATCGGACATCGAAGCGGCATACGCCTCGATATCGCCGCGCAGGAAGGCCGCAGCGGCCATCCCACCATCGCCCACGGGTAAAAACGTATAATCCTTACCTTCCTTCATCCCGGCATCGACCAGCATGGGACGGATAAACGCAACCTCGGCGCCATCTGCGGTGCCCACACCGATCACCTTACCCTTAAGGTCACCGGGTGTTTTATAGGGCGAATCCTTTTTTGCCATCAGGCCGAATAAGCTCTTCGGGTAGAGATTGTAGAGAAAGACGACGTCTAACCCGCGGGCTCGCGCAGCGAGAATTGGCCCAGGCCCAGGCCGACCGATTTGCGCCTTTCCTGCGGCGACGGCCTGGAGAACCTGCGAAGAACCATCAACAGCTTCCCACTTGGCATCCAGCCCTTCGTCTCTGAAGTAGCCCTCACCTTCTGCGACAAAAAAACTATACGTCAAAACCGCTGAAGGGCCGGGAGCCAGGACGGTTAATTCGGTGAGCGCCTTCTTTGCTTGGGCTTGCGCTTCGGCCGTTGCCCACGTTGTGAGTGCCAACAGTACAGCCAAACAGAATACCACACGAGTAAACATTCTTCGCATCATAATCTCTCCCTCCATTCAAATGACAGAACAGCAAAGCGTTCGGGGTAAAAATGCTCCTTCCCCCCCTTACCACCGCGTGATTTGGCTTTTTCTTTTCCCTTTGCATCAGGAAATAAGTCTCTATTCTAAAAAAATCAAATAACGCAATAAAAATGCCAATTTTAGTAATTCAATTCCCCTGCGCATATCCTTCCGGATTTTTTCAGTAGCAGTATGAATGATATCATGCTTTTAATTAAGCAGCAACAACCTCTTTCCTTTCTATTTCCCATGAATTCTCCCTCGGGCCAGAGACGCAAAGACCCCGAGGAACGAGAGGAAGGCAAAGATAAAGAAGGTTGCCCTTGCGCTTTCCAGGAACTGCCCGTAATGCTCCGGGGTGATCTGTATCTTTCCCAAAAAGAGCGTGAACATGAACATCACTATGCCCATGCTCAATGATTGCCCGATGACCCGCATCGTCGCCATGGCGCCCGAAGCGACACCATAGAATTTTTTATCGACAGAGCTCATGATAGCGTTTGTGTTGGGGGAAACAAAAAGAGCCAAACCAAGACCGAGAAAAAGCAGGTTGGCTATAACGAGGTATGTATCGGTGCCCTCATTGAGAAAACCGAA
The DNA here is from genome assembly GCA_903903205.1 of uncultured Syntrophobacterales bacterium. GTDB lineage: Bacteria > Desulfobacterota > Syntrophia > Syntrophales > UBA5619 > UBA5619. The sequence continues at coordinate 54 of CAIUXU010000212.1, read as the reverse complement.
CAAGAAGAGCCCGATCATAAGAGAGATCATCCCCGCGGAAGAAATGATGCGGGG
>CAIUXU010000211.1 GCA_903903205.1 uncultured Syntrophobacterales bacterium | reverse complement strand
TTAAATTATTGAAAGGATTCCATCTTTGACTCGTTACGGGAGGGAAGCAATGTGCGGCATGTCGTATGGTCTGGAGGAAAAGGTGGTCGTCGTGACGGGGGGGAGCCGGGGAATCGGCCTGGATCTGGCCCAGAATTTTCTCGAGCAGGGCGCCCGGGTGGTCATCTGCGGCAGAAAGGAAGATAACCTCAAGGCCGCCGCGCAGAAGCTCTGCGGCGGTGAGCGGCTTCTCACCGTGGCTGCCCATGTGGCGAAAGAGGGTGATGTGGAGAACCTCTTCGACACCGCCGTCCGTCAATTCGGCGGTGTGGATGTTCTCGTCAACAACGTCGGGATGAATTTGCTGACCGCCTCCGTCACGGATACGGATCTCGCCGTCTGGAACAAGATCATCGAAGGGAACCTGACCGGCGCCTTCCTCTGCTCGCGCAAGGCGGCCCGGCTCATGCGGGAGAAGAAACGGGGAAAGATCGTCAGCATCTCGTCGCTTGCCGGGACGAAGGCGTCGCCCGCGATGGGAATCTACGGAATTGCCAAGGCCGGGCTCGAGATGATGACGAAGGTTCTGGCTTCCGAGCTTGCCTCCTTCAATATCCAGGTGAACGCCGTCGCGCCGGGGGTGGTCCGGACCGATTTCAGCAAACCCTTCTGGGCGACGCCGGCCATTCACGATGAGATCGTGAAGTCAATCCCGGCGGGTCGCATCGCCGAGACCGCGGACCTGGCGCCCATCGTCCTCCTTTTGGCCTCCCGTCTGTCGGATTACATCACGGGACAGACCATTGCGGTTGACGGCGGGGCCACCGTGATATGAGCCTGACTGCCGGGATCGATATCGGCTCCATTACCGCCAAGGCCGCCATCCTGAAAGATGGTGAGCTTCTGGGAACACGGGTGATTTTTACCGGTTACAACGCGGAGGCGGCGGGCCGCCGTGTCTTCGATGAGCTGCTTGCGGAACTGGGCCTCTCGTCTGCGGAGATCGGCAGGATCATCGCCACAGGGTACGGCAGGAAGGGTGTCTCCTTTGCCGACAAGGCGGTGACCGAGATCATGTGCCACGCCGCCGGGGCGCGTTTTCTCGACCCTTCCGTCCGCTCCCTGATCGACATCGGTGGCCAGGACAGCAAGGCCGTCGTGATGGACGAAAACGGCAGGGTCACGAACTTCACGATGAACGACAAGTGCGCCGCGGGAACGGGCCGCTTCCTTGAGGTGATGGCCCGTGCGCTGGAGGCGGATCTCGACGAATTCGGAACGCTTTCGCTGAAGGCGGAGCGGCCGGCTAAGATCAGCAGCCTCTGCACGGTCTTCGCCGAGTCGGAGGTGATCTCGCTGATTGCGAAGGGGGAGACGCGGGAGAACATCATCGCGGGGATCCACGAGTCGATTGCCTCCCGTGTGTCGGCGATGGCGAACCGGATCGGCCTCATCGCCCCCGTCCTGATGACCGGTGGTGTGGCCCGGAACATCGGCGTCGTCCGGGCGCTGGAGGAGGTGATCGCGATGCCGGTCATCGTATCGCCGCACGCCCAGCTCGCAGGCGCAATCGGTGCGGCGGCCCTTGCCGCAATACCGTTCATTTAACGCTTTACCGTTTGCCATGAGCTTGTCGAATGGTGGGCAGATGCAGTTACGGTGCATAAGTCCCCTCCCCCCTGGCGGGGGAGGGTTAGGGTGAGGGGGGAAAATATGATCGAATTCTATAAGATGAGCGGAAGCGGGAACGACTTTATCCTGATTGACAACCGGGACGGGTCGCTTGCCGTGGGAGATGTGGTTGAGTTCGTTAAAAGCGTCTGCGAACGGAAGATCTCCGTGGGGGCGGACGGCCTTTTTCTGATCGAGAAGTCTGACCGGGTTGATTTTCGGTGGCGGTTTTACAACGCCGACGGCTCCGAAGCGGCCATGTGCGGAAACGGCGCCCGGTGTGCCGCCCGCTTCGCCTATCTTTCGGGAATCGCCGGAGAACGGATGTCCTTCGAAACCGGCGCCGGGATCATCGACGCCGAAGTCCGGGGCGAGATCGTGAAGGTCCGTCTGACCGAACCCTTCGCACTGGTCATGGACGATGAGATCCGGATCGAAAACACGACGCTTTCCGTCCACAGCATCAACACGGGCGTCCCGCATGTCGTCCATTTCGTTCGCGATCCCGACGATTTCGATGTCTTCAACACTGGCCGGGCGATCCGCCGTCACGAACATTATAAGCCTGCCGGGACGAACGCCAATTTTGCTGCCGTCCTGGACAATCATACGCTCCGTGTCCGGACCTACGAGCGTGGCGTCGAGGATGAGACCCTCGCCTGTGGGACCGGCTCCGTCGCCTCGGCCCTGATCGCCGCCCGGAAGGGGCTCGTCGAATCGCCGGTGGATGTGCGCGTGCAGAGCGGTGAAACCCTTCGCATCCACTTTGAACGGACGGAAGAAGGTTTCACGAAAGTTTACCTTGAAGGAAACGCCAAAGTGGTTTATCAGGGGATGCTCTGGGACGAAGCCTGGGCCAAGAAAGGAGAATGACATTGCAGATTGCCGACCGTTTGACGAAGATCCCGCCCTACCTGTTCATGGAACTGAGGAAGAAGATCGCCAAGGCGAGGGCCGACGGCGTGGATGTTATCAGCCTTGCGATTGGCGACCCGGTGGACCCGACGCCCGATTCGATCATCGACGAGCTCTGCCGGACGGCGCGCGACCCGGAGAACCACCGCTATCCGACAGACGAGGAGAAGGGGATGTTCGCCTTCCGCCAGGAGGTCGCCCGCTGGTATGAGACCCGCTATGGCGT
>CAIUXU010000210.1 GCA_903903205.1 uncultured Syntrophobacterales bacterium | reverse complement strand
TTCATCTGGTTCGGGATTACAGGCCTCCGGAACATTCTCCAGTCGGTCCTCGGCGGAGGCGGCTTCCGCCGTTCACCGCTGCTGCGCTGGAACGACTATGTAAGCTGGGGAAGATTGACCGATTCCTTGCTTTTTACCGGATTCTCGGTGCCGCTGCTCGACTACATCGTGAAATCGCTGATCCTTGACCGGACGTTCGGCGTGACCACGACCACAAACCCGATGTTACTCTATGTGTTTATGGCCCTGGCCAACGGCCTCTACCTCTTCAGCCACAACACCTTCCGCGGGTTGCCGAAGGGCGCGATTTGGGGAAGCTTCTTCAGAACCATCCTCTCCATCCCGCTCGCCATCGCCTTCAACGGCGTGATCAGCGGCATCCTCTTTGAAGCGGGCGTCCAGGGGATCAACGACATCCTTCAAAAATGGGCGGCCATTATTTCCAAGGCAGCTTCTGACTGTGTGGCGGGCGTCATCGAAGGTTTTGCCGACCGTTACGAAAACCTCCGGTTGCGAGAGCGGGATTATACCGCAAAGCTCGGTCAGCTTTTCGACACCTACGCCCGCCTCGAACTGCTGTTTCCCGAAAAGGACGTTCTGGAGATGCTCGAATCTCCAAAACAATTCATCCGGACGATCGGCGCCGAAGCGCAGGATCTTGAGCGGATTATCATCATCAACGCCCTTGATCTTCTCTATTTCTGGATGTACCAGCCCCACGCCCGGAGCGTCCTTGAGGCCCGTATGCGGGCCATGTCGGATGAGGAACGGCAGATCTTTGTCCGGTCACAATACATCCTCCAGCGGGAACGGGAGATCAGCCAGCTCTTCCTGGACGGGATCATCGGGAGGAATTTTTCCCGGGGGCTCGCTTTCTATCTGGAGCGGTACCTGGAATATCTGGAGAGCCTGAAAAACAAGTGCTGAGAACTGTAGGGGCGGGTTTGCAGACAGACGGTAAAAAAGAGAAACTTCACGTTCCCCGGCAGCGGCTGAAAACCAGGCTTGTCGCGGCGCTCGGAAGCTATCTGGCGTGGTTTGTCATGCACCTGCTTTTTTTTACTTGCAAAAAACAAATCTTCGGACAGGATGTCTGGGATGAGCAAATGCGAAAGAACGGCTGCAAAGCGCTTGGCGCCGGCTGGCATCGCGGCATCATCTATATCATCTTCCATTTCAGGAACATGGACGGCGCCATCATGACCAGCCGCAGTACGGATGGAGAACTCGGCGCCCAGTTGATCAAGCGTTTTGGTTATACCAGCCCTCGCGGCAGCAGCACCACAGGGGGCAGGGAGGCGCTCGATGAATTTGTCAGCTCGGTAAATTCAGGAAAACCGGGTGGCTTGGCCGTTGATGCGCCCAAAGGCCCCCCCTACGTCTCCAAACATGGAATCATAGCCGCTGCCTCCCGGACCGGCGCCGTTATCTGCCCTTTCAGTTGGTATGCCGAACCGAATATACGCATTGGCAGTTGGGATCGCACCATGATCCCCAAGCCATTCTGCCGACTGGTGGCGGTCTTTGATCGGGAGCCGATCCTTGTCCCGCCGGACGCCGGATATGAGCTCCAGGAGGAGCTGCGCCAGGAACTGGATAACCGGCTAAACCGATTGGCCTACCAGACCGACCACTGGTTCGCGCTTTGCGGCCAATACAGTGATCCTCGCGACATCCCCGTCCCGGAGCCTGTTCCGCTGCCCTACCACCCACCGAGGGAAAAAAGTCGCGATGACAGGCCACAGACGGGAAAGCCTCAATAATTTGTGTTTATTCGGTCAAAGCGAAAGGTTGTAGATCAAAGCTGGAGGTAGTCGTACGATGCAGAACGAGATTTCCGATTATTGCCCAGGGGCCATCGGCCGTGTCGCCGAGATGCACGCAACCTACTACCACAGCCACTGGAATTTTGGCCTCTTTTTCGAGGCCAAGGTTGCGACGGAACTCGCGGAATTCCTCCGGCGCTTCGAAAAGGAACGCGACGGTTTCTGGACAATCCGTCATGAAGAGCGGGTGGTCGGGGCAATCGCCATTGACGGATCGAAGGCGGCAACGGACGGTGCGCATCTGCGCTGGTTCATCGTTTCGCCTTCGATACACGGGAAGGGGATGGGGCGCAGACTCATGACGGAGGCGGTCTCTTTTTGCGACCGGAAGGCCTATCGCCGGATCTTTCTCTGGACCTTTGCCGGTCTTGATGCGGCACGCCACCTCTACGAAACGTTCGGTTTCCAACTGGTTTTTCAGCAGGAAGGTGAACAGTGGGGAACCAGGGTCACCGAGCAGCGTTTCGAACGGAACCGAGATTGTCCCGGAGGCTGAGTAAAAGAAAGTGCTGAGGACTCAGTTATAAATAGACAAGGAGCGACACAAATGGCTGTAACAACAGAAAAAAAGCAAAAAGGGATCGTCCGCCTGCGAGAGGCCGGCAAGGTTGCTGTACGATTGCGTTTCACGGGTGGCGCGGCGACCGCCGACCAGTTTGCCGCGATCGCCGATATTGCAAAGCGATACAGCGGCGGGCGCATCCACCTGACCACACGCCAGGGGATCGAGATCGCCCCCGTCGCAGCGGAGCGGGCGACGGAATTGATAGCAGATCTGGAAGCTCGGGGCATCCCGGTCGCCGCTCTCGGGGCGGTTGTCCGTGGCGTCACGGCCTGTCCGGGGATGCTCTGCCGGAACGGGGTCATCGATGCCCAGGCTCTGGCGCAGCGGATTGACGAGGCTTTCCGCGATTTTCAGGGAGCCCACGCGAAGATCAAGATCACTGTCGCCGGCTGCCCGAACGGCTGCCCGAAACCGGCGGAACACGACCTCGGCATCTGTGGCATCGCTTCCGTGACGGTCCATCCGGAGGGATGCACGGGGTGCGGGGCCTGCGTGGAGCGCTGCAAGGTCGGGGCAATCACGGTCGAGGGGACGACGGTGCGTCTGGATGAAAACCGGTGCATCCTTTGCGGCGGCTGCGCGCTGGTTTGTCCTTCGGGGACGCTCACCCTCGACGAGAAGGGGTTCCGACTTTTTGCAGGCGGGAAAATGGGAAGATTCCCCCGTCTCGGGCAGACAGTGATTCCCCGGCTGGGCGATGTGGGAGAGGTGATCGCCGCCATGGGCGATCTGCTCGAAACCTATCGGGACAGAGGCCGCAAGGGGGAACGTCTGGGCGAAACCTTCGCGCGCACAGGCTGGCCGGAGGCTGCTGCCGTTACCGGCAAGCCGGGCAGACGGTCTCGCACTTGAAACAGTGGTACTCAAAGCCGATGAAGGAGGCCTGGTAGAGTTCGAGAAAACGCGGATTCACAAGCTGTTCCTTCATGCTCTCGGGCGTTGCCCCGATAAACTTCTTCCCATAGGCGATTGCTCCGCCGATGCCGTTCGGCTGGGAGACGCGGAGGCATTTCATCGGGTCCGTCTTTCCCTCTTCGTCCAGCGCCTTTGCCGGGCAGGACTCGACGCAGAGGTTGCACTGGTTGCAAAGCTCGTCCTGGACGGGCGGATCGGAGTCGATAGCGAGATCGGTGAGGCAGGCGGTAAAGATGATCCGCGTTCCGTAACGGGGGTGGATGACGAGGTTGTGGCGGCCGAAGACGCCCAGTCCAGCGGCGACCGCAGCATGTCGTAACGAGAGGTCGGCAACGAGGCCCATGCCGGGAGCGGTCATGTTCAGCGGGTAGGAGGGGGCGATCGCTGCCGCCTTCACCCGGAACCGGTCCTCAATGAATTTCGCAAGCAGATAATTGTTTCGGGTTACCAGGCTCATCAGCGCAAGACGCGACATCATCCGGATCTGCTTGTTCTCCGATTCGAGCCCCCCGTCAAGTTCGCGGTATCCCAGAACCACGATCGATTTGACCCCGGGAAGCAGTGTCCCCGGATCCGGTGTCCTCGGAGAGTGGTAATCCCCGATGGCGGCAAACCCAACCGCATCCACCCCGTTATCACGACCGAAATTACGAATAGCTTCTTTCATGGTTTCCCTCCTGTTTAACCGGCATTATAATTGTAATCGCCAAAGCAATTCTCTGCTTTAGAAAAATCACATCCCCCAGATGATAATCCTCTTTCCGTCCCGGTTTTCCTCCCTGCGGAAGATCTTCTCCTCCCAGGGTTTTTCCGGGTCGCGGTCAAAGATCACCAGGTACCCTGTGATCGCTTACGATTACACTGGGGAATAATACCCATTAAGGGATTATCCTCCGATAATTGGTATTGTGCCCCCCGATTACCAATGCGGCGGTCAGGCAGTTATCTGCGGGGTTGCCTTGCCAACTACCTGCCATCGAGCCTCTATGGTGTCGGCTGATAAATCAGCGCCACAGTCCCACTCAACAAAGTATCCGCCATTGGAAACCTTCAGGAATTCGGTGTGATCTTGAAGGGCTTCAAATGCCTCATACTCCATATAGGGGTTGACATCAAAATTGCCGATTCGACCATCGTCTGCAACGATGGACAACACCCTATTGGGTTGTGGAGAGATTTTTGCTATTCTCATTGGTCAAGTCCTTTGATTGGGGTAATCATGGATGTCCCCGGAATTCCCAGCTTCCCATCTTCCAGAAGGCTGAAGTATCTTTTCCTTCCTGGGTATGGTTAGTCATCGTTCGCCTTCAGTCTTTTTGACCTCCGACCGGTCAACGCCTTGAAGTTCCCGGTCGAAATCATCGGCTTCCCGGTCTGGGTCTCAATGTCCTTGCGCGTCCTTCCGGCCACGGCCTCGCCGGCCTGGGCATCCTTTTTCAGCGGCGCCATCCCTTGTGAATCCCGGTCCCGGTGCAACTCTGTGGTGGTTGCCTCGGCCAGCATGGTCAGGATCAACTCAATATCCGTCATGTGATCGCGGAGGTTCTCCCGCTCCAGGTCTTTGATTTGCTTGTACTCATCCACCTTGAGACCAAACGCGCCCTGCATGATCTCATTGGTCAGGATGGCAAATTCCAGACGGGTCGCAGCGCCCCGGTCTTTCCATTCATCGGTCAGATCCTGCCGGACGGCGATCCCCCGTAGCCGCTTGTCAATCCACTCCTTGGGGTAGCCCTTCTTCTCGTAGAGTTCCTGCATCCGGCCCATGGCCAGTTCGGGGTTTTCGATTTCGTCAATACGCTCCTTACCGACACGTGCCAGCCAGCGCTTGAGCGGTTCGGCCTTGGGGCTGGGGATGGATTGGATCAGACGGAAGATGCCCTCGGTATTCCAGCACTGGATTTTCTGGGGCCCGCCAGCCGTAGGAAACTCCAAGGCAAGGAGGGGGGCAAATTGCCCACCCCCTTGGAAAGCCTCGGCCAAGGAGGGGTCGCGCCGACGCATATCCCTGAGGTAACCAGAGGGATTGGCGGAGTCAGTAAGGGCGGCGACCACATCCACAATGACAAACCACCATACCCCATTGTGAAGCGTTTTGCGGATCCGTTTACCTTCAAACACTGCCAGTTTTTTGTCTTTTTCAGTACTCATGATAATTTCTTCTTCATCTGCAGGTGCGGAGATTGCGGAAAGTCTTTACGCAACGCCATTATTTGTCCTTTCCTTCAAGCAGCTTGATGCTTGGATCGACCGTCAGCAGTTTCATTTGATGGATGGCGATCTGATTCAACTTGCGAAGCCGTTCCGCCTGCGGTGCGTTCTCCCGGATGAACAGGGCATTCAGATTCTCCA
>CAIUXU010000209.1 GCA_903903205.1 uncultured Syntrophobacterales bacterium | reverse complement strand
TGCTTCTCGGCAGAACCCAGAATCTCCCCAACCCCTTCCCCCAGAACGTCGGTTATGCTTCGGCCTTCCAGGAGTTCCCGACTGGAACCGAGGATTTGAACGGCCTGTCGATTCAGCGTCACGATCCTTCCGTCGCAATCCAGCGAGATGAGACCATCGGCCATGCTTTCGACCACGTTTTCCGTATAGCCCTTCATCCGGTCCAGCGAGCGGTCCAGCAGGTAGTAATTCTGAACGATAAAAATAAAATAAAGTGCGCCTGTTCCCAGCACGACCAGGATCGCCCCCATCAGCAGGGTATGATGCCTGTCATCCCTGCGGGCCGTTTCAAAGGAGGCAAGGCGGAGACTCAAGGCAATCATCTTGTCTCCGGCCCAGCGGCGCAATGGAGTTTCCTGTGATGGGTATTCTGGCTCCATCGTGCGGCGTAACGAAGGGGCAATCTGGTACGAAAAGGGACGAAACGGCTGGATCACCTCAAAGACCTGAACCCCTCCCGGCTGTTCCGGATAACGGGTGATCAGTCCCCGGTCTTTCGACAAAAGAGCCAGAGACGTCGCTCCCTTGATCTTTTCCGGAACCGCGCCGACCGGGTGGCTTGCCGCCACGACGTTCCCTGCGTGATCAAAAATCGTGATAGCGGCAATTTCCGGCTCGCGGGAAACCTCTTCCAGAAGCTTTTGAAGGCGTTGCGCATCGGGGGTCGCGGAAGCAAAGTCTGCGCGGACATCCGCCTCGATGGCCCGGATGATGACCAGCCCCTCCCGGATGAGAGATGCTTCCATCCGCCCGCGCTCCCTGCTCATATTCCGATAGGTGGAAACGACGATGACCAGCAGCAGGACAAGCACGGCGGCGACGATGGTCCAGGCCGGCAGATAAAGCGATCTGTAACTTTTACCATTTTTCATCGATGACCCATTCAGAGACGGGAAGGCATGCTTTTTACAACCATTCGTTTATTCGTTGTCGGAAATATAGGGGAAAGGCCAAGGTGCGTCAAGCAGAAAGGACTGCTGGAAGAAAGACAACAAGGGGACGCTGTTAACTTATTAACTTCATGTCAGCTTGGCCCACATGATCATGTCTCTCCGGAAATTAGGGGCGCCATCGTGGTTTTCTTGCTTCCCACCGCAAGAAATACCGAGAGAGCGCCTGGGCCGCCGTTGTCTTGAATGAGGGAGTCCCAGTATTCCCGTGAAAGCAAAATTATGCGCTAATTATTTTGCTTTCACGCAAAAAACATGTATAGTGCGCGCATGATGAAAGAACGCTACCTTACGCCGTGCATTCTTGACGATCTGAACGAAAAAATGGTCTTTGTGGGCGGACCGCGCCAAGTTGGAAAGACCACGCTCTGCCGCGATTTTGTGGCAGCCCCCTTCAATAATCCCGCCTACTTCAATTGGGACAACCGGACGGACCGCAAGGCGATCATGGCCGCAACCTGGCCGGCTGATGCGGAACTCCTCATTTTTGATGAGATTCACAAGTACCGGCCGTGGAAGGGGCTTATCAAGGGAGAATATGACAAGCACAAAGGGACATTCAAATTCCTCGTTACAGGAAGTGCGCGACTGGACCTTTACCGAAGAGGCGGTGATCAAGTTCGTGCATTTCCTCACCGATCACGAGGGCTACCGGGCGGAGCTTTCCTATCTGAGAGATGT
>CAIUXU010000208.1 GCA_903903205.1 uncultured Syntrophobacterales bacterium | reverse complement strand
TTGTCCATACCATGAAACGTTTCATCTTAACTTACCTCCTCTTTCTATTTTTGTTTTTGACCGTTCCCTTCCGACCTGCCGACAACCGGCGATCGCGGGAATCTGCCCTATTGGCCTTCATCAAACATGAAGGTTAAAAACTATTTTGTCCCCGGAAGCGCCGGAGAAGCAACCGGTTTCATCTCCTTCGGGAGCTCCTTTTTTGCTGCCTTTTTGACTGCAGTCTTCTGCGCCGGCGCCACCCGGATCAGCACGTTTCGACCATCCTTTTCAAGGTAGCTTACCTTGACAGATTCACCCACGGCAACATCGGAAAAGGGTTTCTCCAGGATGAATTCCATAATTTCTGCTTTGCCCTTCAAGGTCCGTTCGATTTTCAGACTCGTGCCAGATATCTCCTGCACCGTCCCAGCGGCGCTCATCTCCGGGATACGCGGACTGAGGGGCGGGGTGGACCGTGGTTTCTCAGCCGCAAATGCAAGCGTGAAACCGAAAAACATCAAGATCGCCGCCAATGTCAGAAAACGTTTCATCCTGAAAAAACCTTCCTTCGCCCGGTTATCTCCCGGTCGCTGAGGTAAAGCAATGTGCGTGCCAATAGTGAATGACCAGGTTGTTATTGGAGAAAGCGCTGTAATATCAGCCAGGATTATCTTTGAGTCGATAAGGTCATGCTGTTCCTGCACCTGGGGAATTGTTGAGAACTTCCCCAATGGTTGGGGAATTGTTCACCAGTTACCCTGCCTGTCCGATGATCATCTTCAGCGCGCCAGGGACGATCTCCAACGTGGCAGGGAGGGTGCCCGGCTGCTCGCCGTCAATATCCAGCAGTACCCGCTGTTCCGAAGACGCAGTCACTTTCTTTCCCGTCTGCATGGAGACCTGGGAGATGAGTTTGATCTTGCCGGTGTAGAGTTTCGGAAGGTGCCGGAAGACGAGCGGGAGGTTCATGGCGCCGATGACAGTCACATGAAAAAGGCCATCGTCCGTCAAGGCGTCCGGTGCGACCAGCATCCCGCCGCCGTGATATCGCCCATTGGCAATGGCGATGTTAAGCACGTCAACCGTCCACTCATTCGCATCGTCCACCTTGAGGCGGATACCCTTTTTCTCGTAGGTGAACAGGGTGACAATCGTACCCCAGATGAAGGTGATGAACGGTCCGCAGACTTTGCTCGTTCGGTTAACACGGTCGACAACCTCTCCTCCGAGGCCAAAGCTCGCGATGTTGTGGAAATATCTTGTGCTGGCGCCACCCTGATGGTTCCGGAAACGGATGCGTCCGAGATCGATCGTCCGGACGTAGCCCTCCCGGATGGTCCGGAGAGAGGGTTCGATCCCGGATGGGATGGGCATGGTCCGGCAGAAGTCGCAACCGGTGCCGTTCGGGAGGAAGCCGAGGAGTGCATCCTTGCGAATGGGGCCGCTTTCGTCAAAAAAGCCGTTGACCACCTCGTTGAGTGTGCCGTCCCCACCCACGCAGATGATCCGGTCGGCGCCCTGGAGGAGGCGTTCCCGGGTCATCCGGGTGGCATCGCCCGGTTCTTCGGTCATGCAGGTCTCAAAGGAACCCAAAAGATCACCGGCCATTTTGCTGATCCGGGGCCACTCTCTGCCGGTTGTTCCGTTCCCTGCATGAGGATTCACCACGAAGACGGTTTTTTGGAAAACCACGTTCCACCTCCCGTATTTTGGATAAATCGTGAGTATTTGTGTGGAAAAAGCATGCGGACTATAGCACGGATATTTTGAATCCGGTAGCTAAAAACAGCTCAAAAAGGCGCAAAAGGATTGCTTTCGAGAAGGCTTTTTGATATCGGTCTGATGCAAACCGGGGGAGCGCTGTCCCGGAAATCTTCATCCCCGCCGGTTGACCAGGCCAATCGGGAAAGGGTTTCATGACACAGGATTGCAGCAGACTCAAATTCGTTTCCGCCTTCTTCTTTTTTCCGATGCGCTCCCTGCTGGAACGGTTCGGGCTCGGGTATGATATCTCCCGAATCGCCAATGCCTACTATCGGACGAAATTCGACCTGATCCCCGCGGTCGAAAAGGCGGTCATTCTTCCCCACTGCCTGATCGGAGAGAAATGCAAGGCCCGCTTTTCCAAGGAAGAGGGGGTTCTTTGCGTGGATTGCAAACAGTGCCGCTGCGGTGAGATCCGCCTGCTCTGCGAGGAGGCGGGGTGGCGGTTCTACATCTCTCCCAGTACGAATTTTACAAAACGCCTTGTTCAGCGGAAGGGGATCCACGCAGCAGTCGGCGCCGCCTGTGATTTTGAGATCGAAAAAGGGATCCGCTCGACCCGGATCACCCTCCGGGGGGTCCGCCTGAAACAGCGGAAAGTGATTCCGCAGGTAATCGTGACGGCCCGCTACGACTGTCTGAACAACGATATCGATTGGGAGCGGCTCCGCAGGCTGATTCGGGACGGGGCGGGGGGCGCCTGAAGATGGAACATGCGTTTCCACATTCACCCCTCTCCGTTCTTGCGAATCCGGGAGGGGAGCATGACCGCGTGATCGTCGTCGGCGCCGGCGCCGGCGGGATGATGGCCGCGGGGCGGGCCGCGGAGATGGGCGCAAAAGTCCTCCTGCTGGAGAAGACGGATGGTCCGGGGAAGAAGATCCTTGTCAGCGGGAAAAGCCGTTGCAATCTGACAAACGCACGCGATCTCAAAGATTTTTTCCCCATGTATGGCCCGAATGGCCGATTCCTGCACGGCGCCTTTCACCGTTTCTTCCGGGAGGACCTCCTCGCCTTTCTGAGTCGTTACGGTGTGGAGACGAAGGTCGAGCGCGGTGGGAGGATCTTTCCTCTCTCCGATGATGCGGCGGATGTCGTGAAGGCGTTCCGCCGCTATCTTGCGGATCATGGCGTGAAACTTCAGACCAGGGTTTTGGTGAAAGGAATCGCCATCCGTGATGGCTGTGTCGAGGGCGTACTTACGCAAGGGGGATTCCTTCCCGCCCGAGCCGTCATCCTGGCGGCCGGTGGCGCCACCTGGCCGGCGACTGGTTCGACCGGTGACGGTTATCGGATGGCCGCCGCCGTTGGCCACACCGTGACGAAGCTCCGTCCCGCCCTTGTGCCGCTGGTCGTTGTCGAGGTCGACCGGGCGAAGTCGATGCAGGGGGTCAGCCTCCGAAACGTCCGGCTAACGGC
>CAIUXU010000207.1 GCA_903903205.1 uncultured Syntrophobacterales bacterium | reverse complement strand
GTTGATGCCGAGAACCGGTCGCCTGCTTTCAAAAACATCCACCTGACTCATGTGCATCATCCGTGCTATTGAACCTGCTGCATCGGGCGGGTTTGAAACCCGCCCCTATGGAGATAGCCTCGCGCTCAAAGGCTGCCGGCTACGAGCTTCAGCAGATCGATCATCCGGCAGGAGAAGCCCCATTCGTTGTCGTACCATGAGAGGACTTTGATCAGATTGCCCTCCATCACCATGGTCGATTTTCCGTCCACGATGGAGGAGTGCGGGTTGCCCAGATAATCGATCGAGACCAGCGGTTCATCCGAATAGGCGAGGATGCCCTTCATTTTACCCTCGGCAGCCTCCTTCAGTGCGGCGTTGATCTCATCGACGGTTGCATTTTTCTCGATCTCGGCAACAAGGTCCACGACCGAAACGTCCGGCGTCGGAACCCTCATGGAGAACCCGTTCAGCTTGCCTTTCAACTCCGGAAGTACAAGACCGACGGCCTTGGCGGCCCCGGTGGTCGTCGGGATCATCGACATCGCGGCGGCCCTGGCCCTGCGAAGGTCCGGATGCGCAAGATCAAGGATTCTCTGGTCATTTGTATAGGAATGGATCGTTGTCATCAGCCCCCGCTTGACCCGGAAGTTCTCATGCAGAACCTTTGTGAAGGGCGCCAGACAGTTGGTGGTGCAGGAGGCATTGGAAATGATGTGGTGCTTTTGCGGATCATACAGATAGTCATTGACCCCCATGACGATCGTGATGTCCTCGTCCTTGGCGGGGGCGGAAATCAGCACCTTTTTGGCGCCGCCGGAGGAGATGTGCACCTGCGCCTTGTCCCGGGAGGTGAAAAGACCGGTCGATTCGATGACGATATCGACCCCCATCTCCTTCCAGATCAGCCGGGCGGGGTCTTTCTCGGCAAACACCTTTACCTCTTTGCCGTCGATCATGATCGAGTGGTCTTTTGCCTGGACATCGCCTTTGTAGACTCCGTGTACGGAATCATATTTGAAAAGGTGGGCCAGGGTTTTCGCATCCGCGATATCGTTGACCGCGATCCATTCGATGGATGGGTCCCCTTTGGCGGCTCTGATAATGTTTCTCCCTATTCTTCCGAAGCCGTTCACTCCTACTTTGATGGCCATGCTGTGTTTCCCCTTTCTCTTTGCCCACTGCCGAAACAGGGGCGTTATTCAATTTGGCGGGATTGTACCACCATATAAAAAAGTGTCAACGAATAAGGACGAATAAGGATTGACCCATTAAAATATCGATCCTTCAGCGAGACTTTTGAATTTCTCCTAAAACGCGGCAAAACGTCATACCGGCGAAAGCCGGTATCCAGTCTTTTCAAGACCTTCTGGACCCCGGCTTTCGCCGGGGTGACGAATAAGGGGGTTGTGCAAAGGTCTCTCAGCGGCTTTTCTTTACGTCGACACGATCACAATATGTCGTAATCGGACAGCCGCCGCAGAGAGGTGAAACGGGGCGGCAGGTGTTCCTCCCGAAGGCGACGAGCAGCGTGTTGTAGCGGGACCAGTGCTCCGGAGGAAGTTTTGCCCGCAGCGCGAATTCCGTCTCGTCGGGGGTTTTCGTCCGGACGTAGCCGATACGGTTGGAGATCCGGTGTACGTGGGTATCCACACAGAGACCGGGCCCATTGAAACCGAGGGCTACAACCAGGTTGGCCGTCTTTCGCCCGACTCCCCGGAAGGTCAGAAGTTCTTCGATGCTGTCCGGCACACGGGAGTGAAAACGGTCGATAAGCTCCCGGCAGACATGCCGAATCGTTTCGGCCTTGTTCCGGTAAAATCCCGCGGGGTAGATCGCTTTCTGGATCTCTTCTTCAGAAAGCCCAACCATCTCTTCCGGCGTGGAGGCAAGGGCAAAGAGCCGCTCTGTTGCCACCGCCGTCACTTCATCCTTGGTCCGGAGGCTGATAAGTGTGGAGATCAGGATCTCAAAAGGGTCGCGGTGTTCCTCTGCCAGCTTTGTAACGATGGGAAGCTCTCTGTTCTCCAGCTCCCGCTCCAGAAGGCGGACGATTGCCGCCATGTTCCTGTCGTCCATCCATGTTCTCCGGTTGCGGGGGGTCAGTCATACCCTTCGTCGTTGGCCAGCATGTCCAGATGGAGTGTGGCAATGTCCTCCACGTCCAGGTCCGCCTTCCGTTTCGCCCCCCGGAAGTCAACCATCTTGATGTAACGCTTGCACTCGTTGCAGACATCGACGCGGTACCGTTCATCCCCGTCGATTGTGAAGTAGGCGAGGCTCTGCTGCTCCTCGTTGCCGCAAAAGGGGCATTTGATGTACCGGTAGCTCCACTCGAAACCGCACTGATTGCAGAAAAGGTAACGGTTTTCCGACTTGCCCCGAATCTCGCCGATCTTGGGTTCGCGGCCGCAGATGGGGCAGTAGCCCTCCGTCCAGCCCGCCTTCGCGGCGGTGGCGCCATGGCGGGTCACAACCATCTCCAGGGCCGGCCTCAGGCTCTCTTCGATAAAAAGCTCCACTAGATCGAAGGAGGGATTTTCCTCCTCGTCTGCCACCTCCATTTCCTCGGGTAGGGGGTTGAAGGATTCATAGATCAGATCCTTGAAAAGGATCTCACCCTCGATGATCTTTCTTGCCATTTCATTGGTTTCGCCGGGCGCCCGCTTTTCGGCGATTTCCAGCAGGGCCAGAAAATATTGCTGCGGTTCGGTAAGGTCGCCGGTGAACGAAGAGAAATCGACGAGGGGGAATCCCCCGGCCATCTTGGGCAGGATCAATTTTTCATCGACGGGGAATGTCTCCCGTTGGATCCGGCGGCGGTATTCCTCGCGGAGGATCATTATTTCCTCAAGAATATCTAGAAGTTCCGTATAGTGAGGGCTAAGGGCCCGGTGTGTTTGTATCGTCTGCAATGAATCTTTCAATACCGTTGCCATACGGCTGGTCTCCTTCAATCGTGTACTGTACAAAGCATGGGGGTCTATATCCCCTTTCCTGATCAAGTTCAAGTGATATGTCAAAAAAACGGCTACGGGTAAAATTGCCCCCCGAAAGTCTCCCAATTGTGCTTGACGGCTTCCGGGAAAGTCCATATAGTGCGGCAGCTTGTAAAATGTGACGTCCCCTGGTGAAATCGGCGAGACGTCAGGGACAGGAGAGACGGCTGGAGATTATCCTATGCGGAAAATGACCAGATTTCCATGCACGATCATGCGCGGTGGGACCAGCAAGGGTGTTTTCCTGCTGGAAAAGGATCTTCCGGCGGATCCTGATCTCCGGGAGCGGATTATTCTGGCTGTTTTCGGCAGTCCCGATATTCGCCAGATCGATGGATTGGGGGGGGCGGATTCGCTTACGAGCAAGTTGGCGATCATCTCCCGCTCGGATGCGCCCGGGTGTGATATCAATTATACCTTCGGGGCGGTGGGGATCGACAAGCCTTTTGTCGATTTTTCGGCGAACTGCGGAAACATCAGCTCTGCTGTGGGGCCTTATGCGATCGACAAAGGGTTTGTGAAGCCGATCGCGCCCTTTACGATCGTCAGGATTTACAATACCAATACAAAAAAGATGATTTATTCGAAAGTCCCGGTCAAAAAGGGCAAGGTTGTTTCGGACGGCGATTACGAGATTGCCGGCTGTCCGGGAACCGGGGCCAGGATCGAACTGAGCTTCATGGAACCGGCCGGCGCCACGACGGGGAAGCTCCTTCCCACTGGAAATGTGGTGGACGAAGTCAAGCTGGCAACGGGGGAACGATATTCCGTAACGATAGTGGATGCGGGGAATCCGACGGCGTTTGTCCGCGCCGACGAACTGCATCTGACGGGGGATGAACTGCCCGCGGTGCTCGATCAGGATAAGGCGGCGCAGGCAACGTTGGAAGCCATCCGCAGCAAGGTCGGCGAGTTGATGGGGATTGCGGTGAGCCAGTCTCTTCCGAAGATTTGCTTTGTCGCCCCCGCACGGGATTTTAAGACCTTGACGGGGAAGTTTGTCGCAAAAGGTGAGGTCGATCTGCTGGCGCGTCTTATGGCCATGGGAAAGATGCACAAGGTCTTTGCCATAACCGCGGCCATTCCGGCGGCGATAGCAGCAATCCTTCCCGGTTCCGTGGTGAACCGGATGGTGGGTGGGGGCTTGCCGGTTGCCGGGGAAACGAAGATCCTGATCGGTCATCCCTCGGGGGTGATCGATTTGAAGGTGGATGCCCGGTTCGATAAAGGTGGACCGCACATCGTCAGTTGCACAGTCGGCCGCACTGCCCGGAAAATCCTTGACGGGCGGGTTTTCGTTTCAGAGAAAATCTACGATTCTAAAAGGTAACGGTGGGCTATGATGAAGATGTATCAGGGGGTGAGTAAAATTTTAAGGGGTTCCGGGGTGGGCTTCATGTTCGGAATTCCCGGCGGCGGAAGCACGGTTGACCTGATTAACGGTGCGGAAGATGAGGGGATACAATTCATCTTGACGCAGCATGAGTCTTCCGCGGCGATTATGGCGAGCGTGGTTGGGGATGTGACCGGGGTTCCCGGCGTCTGCCTCTCGACCCTGGGACCTGGCGCTTTAAACCTCTGCAATGGTCTGGGGCATGCCTGGCTGGACAGGTCGCCCGTTTTGGCAATGACGGATCGGTATGGGGCCGAGATGGTTGATCTGGCCTACAGACAAAAAATTGATCACAATGACCTCTTTAAACCGTTTACAAAACTCTCGGCCGGACTGACGAAAACAAACTGGTCCGAAATGCTGGCACGCGGAATCCGAATGGCGAGAATGCCGAGAAGGGGACCGGTGCATCTCGATTTCCCCAATGATCTGTCTAAGGTAGAGATTGCGGGATTCGGAAATGTGATGGGTCCTGAGGAATTCTTGCCGGAGGCCAACGCAAAATGCGTAAAGCTGGGATTGGAGAAGATCGGCCGGGCAAAAAGGCCGGTTGCTATCATCGGGCTGGGTATAAATGCGGCGCAAAGTGATGTGTTTGGGAAATTAAAAAGTTTTGTGGAAAGATTCAATCTTCCAACGTTTAAAACGGCCAAAGCCAAAGGTTCGCTGCCGGACAACCATCCCTGGTCGTTGGGTGTTTTCATGGGAGGAAACCTGGAGCAGTCGATCATTGAACAGAGCGATCTTATCATTGCCATCGGATTGGACCCGGTTGAATTGCTTCCGAAAAAATGGGATTACCCACAGCCCATTGTCTATATCGATACCATCCCGAATATCGAAGAAAACTACCATGCCGAGATCGAACTGGTCGGTGAAATCGGTTCGACCCTGAAAAGGCTTCATGATGAATGTACGGATACAGAATCCTGTTGGCGGATCGAAGAGATGAGCGCGTACAGGGAGAACACCAAAGAGATTCTCCGTTTCAGGGTTGACGGGCTGTCGGCTGTCCAGATTATCGATGCTACACGTGAATTTACCCCGGAGGACGCATTTTTAACGGTCGATGTCGGCGCAAACAAACTATTGGTGATCGAACTTTGGGATTCCTTCGTACCGGGTCGTTTCTTTATGTCCAATGGATTGGCGACCATGGGGTATGCCATCCCCTCCGCACTGGCCCTGCAGTTACTTCATCCGGATAAAAAAGTGGTGTCCCTTTGCGGCGATGGCGGCTTCATGATGCGCCTTCCTGAATTGGCGACGGCCGTGCAATACCGGTTGCCCAGTGTGATGGTTGTTTTCTCGGACGGTCGATTGAGCCTCATCGACGTCAAGCAGATTAAAAAAGGCTACAGCGTGCCGCGGGGGACAGGTTTTGCACGACCGAACTTTGTCGATTTGGGGAAGAGTTTTGGTATTCCGACCTGGAGTGTAGATACCGAAGAAGGGCTAAGGGACGCTCTTGCCGCTGCCATGAATTCCAACGACGGTTTACCAAAACTGATCGAGGCGAAAATTGATTGTTCGCCATATAATCAACAATTTGACGCTGTTAGAGAATTATAAATAAAAAACGGAACCCCCCAAAAAAAGTAGAAACCCATGAAAAAGGAGAAAGAGATGACAAACATGAACTTTCAGAGACGCAAAAGGATCGCTATAGCGCTTGTACTGTCGGTCATGCTCACCC
>CAIUXU010000206.1 GCA_903903205.1 uncultured Syntrophobacterales bacterium | reverse complement strand
TATAGATTCAGGGGCAAGATACTCAAGAACGCCTTTACCTATGGCCTCTTCAGCACTCCAGCCAAACATTTTAAAAGCCGCTTCATTGGCATCGAGGATTACACCTTCCCTGTGAATAATGATCCCCTCCCAAGTTGAGTCTGCTAATCTGCGAAATCTCTCCTCGCTCTCCCGCAGCAAGCTGGTCTGGTGCTGGATGCGGACATACGATTCCACCCGTGCCAGCAGTTCGCGGTTTGCGATGGGACGGCCGATATATCCATCCGCACCCGACTCGAGCCCCTCTGCCTGTTGGTCGCTCTCCGCGTGCGAGGCCGAGACAATGACCACCAGGGTATCCGCCAGGGCCGGATCAAGCTTGATCAGGCGGCGGACCTCGGCGCCATCGATGCCCGGCAGGTCGTGATCCAGTAACAGCAGTTCAGGACGGTGTTTCTGGACTGCCTGCAGCGCTTCCTCGCCGCTTGCTGCCCTGTCAACAGTGTAACCCGCTTTTTCCAGCAGACGTGCGGTGGCGTGCAGGATGTCGGGATCGTCGTCCACTACCAGGATGCGAACGGGATGGTTCATGGCTGTTTCCCCGTACCATGGCTGGGTTCTGGCGGGACGGTGTCCGCCAGTTGCCCATCGCTGATGGTCACAAAGGTTGGTATGTTGACGATGAGCCACTGGAAGAACGGGTAGATCTCATCGAAGGCGGCGGGGGCGAGACGGTCGCGGGCGATTTCGACAAACGTATCCAGGTTCGCGGGCCAGTAGGTGGTTTTGAACCCGTGTGAGCGGTAGGCCCGGAAAACCCACAGTGCAGTCTGTGCAAGCACTTCCGGCTCATAAGATCGGAACATCGCGCCCATGAACCGGCAGAAGTTGCGGCTGTTGTCCTGCATCATCGCCAGGTTCCCGGCGCCGATCAGTTTCTCCAAGTCCGGACGGGCAGACATCCGGCGGTTGAGTTCCTCGGCCAGGCTATCCTGCGAGGCCACAAATTCGACGCCCGCGGGGGCGGACGGTTGACGGAGTTGTTTCGCGGTCTGTAACAGGTATTGCAGGTTCATGGGCGCCTCCTTAAGCAGGTTGTATCGGGATTCACAATGACGGTTAACTGATCGTTGCGCACGGTCGTTCGCCCCCTTCCTCCGTCGGCAAGGTTACGAAAAAGGTCGAGCCGTGGTCCGGTTTGCTCTCCACCCAGATGTGACCGCCGTGGGCCTCGACTACCAGCCGCGCTATGGCGAGGCCGAGTCCCACGCTGCGTTCGCCGGCTGTCTTGCGGGTCCCGGCGCGCACAAAAGGGGCGAAGAGCCGTTTTTGATCCTCTGGCGCAATGCCGGGGCCTTCGTCACGCACGGAGAAAACCAGTCCCGTCTCTTCCCGGCGCGCCGCAAGCCAGACGCGCTGGCCGGCTTGGGAGTGTTCAATGGCGTTGCCTGCCAGGTTGACCAGAACCTGCTGGAGCTTGGCAACATCCACGGCCAGAGGGTGTCCGTCATCTCCCGCCTCCGTGAACAATTCGACCTTCTTCCTGGCGGCGACCAGACGGACCAACGGCAACACACCCGCCAGAATCTCCGCCACAGCGGTGCGCGAACGCTCCAGCCGCAGGTGTCCGGACTCGATTACGGACACATCGAGAAAGTTGTCGATCAGCCGCTTCATGCCGGCGGCGGCGGCAAGGCTGGTACGCAAAAATCCCCGTTGTTCGTCGTCGAGACGGTCGCCGGCCTCGTCGAGAAGGAACTCGCTGTAGGTCATGATGACCCCGACGGGCTTGCGGAGGTCGTGCGCCGCCATGCCGATGAAGCGGTTTTTGAGCTCGTTGAGCTCGCGCAGTTCCGCGTTGGCCTGATGGAGCTGCCGCGTCAGGTTGTTCAACTCACGGTTTAGCTCCAGCGCCCCGTCGCGAAGTTTCTGCTGTTCCTGAAAGTCGAGACTTCCGAGCGCCAGTGCCCCATCGGGCAAGGGGAAGAACCGGAAGCACAGGGTCTCAGGCATTCCCGAGACGGTGCTCAGCGTGAGCCGATGAACCGCGCCCCCCTGCCTGATAAGTGAAGGAAGATCGAGGGTACGGGTGAAATCTACGATCTGTTCAGCCAACGGGTGACCAAAGGCGTCGCCGCGCAGCACCAGGCGCGCCTGTGCGTTGGCTCCCGCCACGCAATGGTTGGCGTCAAGGTAGAGTGCCAGGACGGGTGCGGTCTCCAACACATAGGCTTGCATAGCCTCGGCGATGAAAGGGGCGTCAAACATGGTTCTCGTGCTCCTTAATCCACGCCTCGAGTTCGTTCAAGGAGATCAGGCAACGCACCCCGGGCAGGCCTTCGACCCGCTCCCGTCCGCCCCAGCGGAACGCCTGTCCGCCGACGAGAATCGGCGTCTCCGGGAACGCCGCCCGGATTTCAGTGACGGCGCTGATGAGCGTATCCAGACTAAACGGCACGGTTGCGGAAAGCGCAACCACGTCCGGATGCTTTTCCGCAATAAGTTCCATCACGTCGCGCAAGGGCGTGTTCGCGCCCAGGAAATAACCGCGCCAGCCGTTCAACTCGAAGATATCGGCCACCATTTTGCCGCCGATCTGGTGATACTCGTTGGCCACGCAGGCGACGATCGCCGACTTGCCCAGGCGCGGCTGAGCGAAGAGCCGGGGATAAGCCAGGTTTAACAGGCTCTCGGTGATCGCTGTCGCCAAGTGCTCCGTGGCCACTGAAATCCGTCCCCGTTCCCATAGATCACCCACTTCGTAGAGCGAGCGCTGCACCAGCTCCTCATAGAGCGTGCGCAGCCCGGCATTAGACTCCAGCCATTGCTCGAAGCTCACACGGCACTGATGGCGGTCGTTGGCCAGCAAGCCGTCCAGATAACGCCGATAAGTCTCCTCGAAGGCGAAAGGTTGGTTCGGAAAGATATCAAAGTTCATGCGGTTATTCCTTCCGCGCTCGGCGCCGCTGGCGCCGTACTGCTCTTTGCTGTTGCCATTTCTGGCACCTCCGATCAGCACATCTCCGCACGGATGTTTGCAAACTCGGACTCCACAGCCGTGAAGGCTTCTACCAGCGCCGGGTCAAAATGGCTGCCGCTGCCTTCCCGGATGATAGCGTAGCTCTTCTCGTGGGTGAAGGCGTCTTTGTAGGGGCGTTTGGAGCGCAGGGCGTCATAGACATCCGCCACGGCCACGATTCGGGCGGCAAGGGGGATATCCTCACCCGCCAGTCCGACGGGGTAACCGCTGCCATCCCATTTCTCATGGTGAAAGTGGGTAATGGCGATCCCCATGTTGATTAAGGCGTTTCGCGGATATTTGCTGCGCGCAATTTGCAGGGTATTGGCCCCGATTACGGTGTGGGTCTTTATGATCTCGAACTCCTCCAGGGTGAGCTTTCCTGGCTTGAGAAGGATGTTGTCGGCGATGCCGACTTTGCCAATGTCATGGAGGGGCGCAGCGTGATAGATGTTTTCAAGGAAGGCGGCTTCTATGCTGTCCTTATAGCGGGAGGTCTCCCGCAGTTTTTCGGCCAGGATCTTGCAAAAGGTTCGCGTCCGTTCGACGTGCTGCCCGGTGTTGTCGTCCCGGGATTCTGCCAGTTTTGATATCGCGTTGATGGTCGCCAGTTGCGAGTCGGAGATCTCCCGGACCTTTTCCTTAACCATATCTTCCAGATGCAGGTTGTGCCTCTCCAGCTCAAGCTGAAGCTTGCGTAGTCGCAAGTGGGTCTGCACGCGGGAGTTAACCTCCTCGAACTGGAAGGGTTTGTTCACGTAATCCACGCCGCCCACGGAAAAAGCCTTCACCTTGTTGGCAGTTTCGGTAAGCGCGCTGATGAAGATCACGGGGATCTCCTTCAGCGCTGCGTCGGCCTTTAACCGTTCGCAGACCTCGAAACCATCCATCTCCGGCATGTTGATGTCCAGCAGGATGAGGTCGGGCATGTGTCTTACGGCGGCGGCCAGCGCCATCTTTCCATCCGGAAATGCCAGCACACGATAGCCTTTGTCTTGCAGCATCTTCTGCAAAAGGTTCAAATTGGCCGGGGTGTCGTCCACCACCATGATGTTTGCGGTTTCCTGTAATTTATCCATTACCCCCATCCCCTTCCTGATCGCCGTCACACCGGTGAAAACCGGTGTCCAGTGTTTTTTTACAAGTCGAAATGTCTGGATACCGGCTTCCGCCGGTATGACGATTTAATGTCTGGATACCAGCTTTAAGCCGATATGACGATTTACGATGTCCCCAGCCATTGGCCAAGCCTATTGTAGTCATACCGGTCAAGCAACGCCTGCAACCCGCCGGCCGTGGCGCTATCAAGCTGTTCCACTTGCGCGATCAGCCCTGCCAGACAAAGACTGTCGCCCTCCTCCAGCGCCTGCCGCATGGCCTGAATCATTTCCTGCGGCAGCGCGAGCAATGCTTCCGGGGTCAGGGATGCGGGCGCCGGATGGCCCATGGTTTCATCCGTCCCGTCGGAAAAGAGATAGCGCACCCCCAGGCATTTTCCCAGCGCCGCACAGATTTCTTCTACCCGGAAGGGTTTTCGTATATAGGCATCCACACCGGTTGCCATGACCAGTTGTCTGTTATTTTCGAAGGCGCTGGCCGTAATGGCGATGACCGGTGTGGCGTGGCCTGCCTCTGTGGACTTGATCCGCCGGGTAGCCTCATAACCGTCCATGACCGGCATGCGCATATCCATGAGCACCGCATGTGGCGACCATTTCTCAAAAATATCGAGGGCCTCAACTCCATTACCCGCTTCTGCAACCTCGAAACCCAGGGGCCGAAGCAGGGCGGCAAGCAGGGCGCGGTTGGTCGGCGCGTCGTCCACCACCAGGATGCGAAAGGGTCCGGTACCGGCTTCCAGACTTATGATGCGCCGGGATGCCCGTTTCTCCCGCCCGGCTACCTCCACGGCCGGCGTCAGCAATAGATCGAAACGAAAACAACTTCCTGTTCCAACTTGACTTTTGACTGTGAGGCTGCCGCCCATCATTTCAACGAAACTGCGGCTTATGGCCAACCCCAGCCCCGTGCCGCCCGATTTCATGCCGCCTCCTCCCTGCTGAAACGGATCAAATATCTGCTCGCGCTCCTCGTCGGGGATGCCCGGACCCGTATCTTCAACCTCAGCCTCCAGCCGCAGGGAGTTGTTGTCCGCTGCGGTTTTGCCCACCACCGCTTCGGCGCGCACCCGC
>CAIUXU010000205.1 GCA_903903205.1 uncultured Syntrophobacterales bacterium | reverse complement strand
GTGGCAACGGCAATGCCACGCCGAGCGCTTCATGGACCATCGCCGCCGGCGGGAAAAATGCCGATGGCAGCTTCTGGCTCGATGTTGCTCCCGGAACCACCGACTCCACCACAAGGACACTCGCAGGCAGATCACAACTGACCTACCTCTCCAAAGGCTACCTTGGCGTCGGCACGGGAACTGTCACCGGCCGGTTTGACGGCCTGGGCGCGTATACCCTAACCGATGTCGGCAGCGGCTATACGCAGAAGCCGCTTACCTTCCTAAGTGATCTATCAGTGGCCCGGACGGGAGGCTACTCGACGACGACCAATTCCCATACGGGAAACTACGTTTATGCCGGCGGCAGAAATTCTTCCTATCAGGGTTACGAGCGGGGTCTGTTTATCGGCGGGCTCTATTTCCCGGACGACGCGATGATTTTCCAGAAAAGAACGCAAAACGCTGCGGCTGGTCTTTATTACATTGGCAGTAAAACCGATTATTCTAATTTCGCGCCTCCAATGGGGCGCCAGCGCTTCCGAACCGCTTATTACATCGACCCGAAGGATGGGTCGGGGGTGACGGCGAGCAGGACGGAAAGTTGGGATGAAAAAATTGGCCAATGGATCAGTACGACGGCGACGACGAGCGGGACTTGGGATGCATCCCAACCCTTCTCCGCAATCATCGGGCCACCGCCCTACACAGGTTATACTTCCGGACCCAATGAGATGGTCAACCCTGCCGGTTTTGTCGCCAAAGGATTCACCGGTATTATGGGCGGGAGCGATTCACTGTGGAGTGCGACGGACTTAACCCCGGCGGGTGTCACGCTGATGGGGAGCTATGACGTCCCGCTTACCGACCACGCTCAGGTATGGGGAACCCGGATCGAGAGCAGGAATTATCTGCAAGCAAACGGCACTGCTTACAACGGCGGGGCCTTCAGCGGCTATCTGGCCGGCAGCGATACGGTCTCTTCCGCTTCCCCGGGGTCGCGCGGTCTGTCGGGGATGGCGGAGGCCATCTACATCGATCCGAACGGTAATGCCGGTTACCTGAGGGGCAGCCTGACCGGATACGGCTATCCCGGAACCGGCATGGTGCTCATGAGCGGCAATCTCGGCAAAAAGGAGATGAAAACCGGGATCGGCATCCTCCCGGAGAATCTCTCCGCCTCGCTGTGGTCTTTCGATCATGAAAAAGACGATCTTACCATGGCCGAATACAAAACCTCATCATTTGCGGGAGATTTCAGCGGCGCCGGAAAGATCAGCTCCACGTACAGCGTTCTGGATACCCTGTCGATCGCCAATTACGAAACCCATGAGGTCCAGCCCTGGGGCATCTACAAGCAGTACCTGGCGGGGACATTTAAAAATCCGGCGGCGGGGAGCTCCTGGTCCGGAGGGGTCGGCGGGAGGGGGGTGTTTGGCCCCTCCAGAGCCTATAAGCAGACCCTGGGAGGCTACGCTTATTCGGATGGTGGTTATTACAGTTACGAGTACAATGATATCAATGAGGGCAACAGCGAATATTACCGAAAGGTTGGTACTTCCTCTTATCAATATGTAACAAAAAGATATTATTCCAATGGCGTCAAGACCGTCTGCATCGATGGAACGTGCGACCCCCCCGGAACATGGACACCGGCGACAACCTCCCTGTCCTCGGTTTTAGAGACCCCGCCGGATGCCGGCTATGTTTCCTCTACGAGGCAAGGCCCCCAGTCCGCGGGACCCGGCGACGACGGGGTTTGGCTGGCGAAGGTCACCGGCAGCAACGGCAACGACAACACCCTGACCGGAACCCTCTCGGGCCGTTTTATCACCTATACCAAGATGGGCGACTTGAGCGGCAACATCCTCGGCAACTACGACACGGCCACCGGCACTTGGCAGGCAAGGAGTCTCGGGGAATACAGCGGGAAGCCGCTGCTCTTCGCCAACCGCATTGAGGGCGATCTGTATAAGCAGAATACGGTGACCTATCATGACACAAGGTATGAAACGCCGGTGTCAGGGTATGGCAACTTTCCCGTACAAACAATGTCATACTCGACCGGTTATATCGTGAGCGGGAATCCTCCAAAGTACGGGATGCAGTCTGAAGAGATTAATCAGGGGAATTACCGAAGTTTCCGTACGTATTATCCCAGCGACACGTACATAGGCTACTACCGTAACAGTAGCTACAACAACAATTCTCTCTTTATGGGGGCTATCAACAGAACCTCCGTATTTCTGTCATGGCCGGACCTCTCCACTTCACCGCCGACGACTCCTAACCCAACCCCTGGTTTGATCCTGACCAGCGCCTGGCCTGTTACAACCCCCATCATGGTGGGGGTACCGGGACATTACGCAAAGACCCTTGAAGTGGATTATACAGGCATGAATGTGATGGAGCGGGTTCTGCCGACGACACCGACCCAGTTCGACCAGACCTTCACGGGGATCATGGGCGGTTACCAGCTTCCTGGCGGGGCCAACAGCCTGTGGACCTCAAATGCAAGTAATCCCGTAGGGGTGGCTTTCCTCGGTGGCCAGCAAGACGCGACGCTTCCCCTGGTATTCAGGGTGAGGCGATTCTTCAGCCAGAACTATCCGGTCAACGGCGGCTATCCTTCCCCGACGGCGGACGGCGGCGCGTACATCGGCTTCCTGTCGGGCACCGTATCGAGCGACCGATCCATCGACGCGATGATGTACGGCCTCTATATGAGTCCCACCGTGGGCGGCACATGGGAGGCCGGATTCCTGAAGCCTACGGCAACCCTGACGGGGAAATCCTATGCCGGAGTGAGCATGGACATGTGGGATGCGGACGGTAAAATATACAGGGAACCCTATGTCACCGGTCTCACGTCATCCACATTTGCCGTGGATGCCTCCCATCTTCTTGACCAACTGCCCAATACATCCTGGGCCAATATCAACCTTGGCGGCATGGGTTACCCCGGGAAAAAGATGGAGCTCTACGGACAATTTAAAAACGGCGCCGCGCTGGGCGGTGAAATCAAGAGTCTGGTCAGCGCGGGGTTTGGCAATACATGGTCAATCAAGAACATTGGTTATTTCGGCATCTTCGAGATGCTCCATGGCGGCCTCAATAACACCTATGCCAATCCCGACGGCTATACGAACTGGCATATCGACATGGCCAGCACCGGTCAGTTCGGAGGAGGCTCGAACTTCGGACTTTGGACGGCCTCTATCGACGGCGTAGTAAGCAGCCCCGACAAGATCTCCGGAACACTGACGGGCGAATACCTTACCTACTGGAGGCAAGGCCCCCTCAGGGGAACCTTTCTCGGCAATCTGATGCCGGTAACGTCCACTACCGGAACCTGGCAAGGGGCAACAGTCGGTTATTGGGGGAAGGAGCGGTCCGTTAACTTCAGTAGCGCTATGATAGGCCGTTCTTACTACCTCGAGAAAAGATTAAGCGGGGGTGACGCCAACAGCAACTATTGGTCAAGTAAAGATTTGTACGGGAGTTATGACCACGCCGATTCCTATACCAATCTTTTGGGACCGGTCATTAACTATACACAATACAATTGGTCCGGGCCGCCGGACCAGAAGAAATATAATAAAACGGTCTGGCTGAAGGACATCACGAATCCTGCAAGCCCTGTCTACACGCTCCAGGAGGCGACGGAGCTGTCGGCAGCGGATTATAACAGCGCTATTGACGCGATCATCAGCAATCCCCTCGTGACGGAGGGTTATAACATCAACTGGAGGAATGATCACGATGGTGTCTTTGCGGGGTTTAACGATGTTAACGGTAATCTCTGGGACCATATAACCAACGGACAGAGCACGGAGCTCGCCCTAATGGGGCAGTCCGGTGAGATGGAAAGGAAGCCGACCATCTTTGGTGGAACGATCATCAGTTTCAATCCCGACTACAATATGGGTTCTTACTACGACAGTACATACAACCCGAACGGCTCAAAATCGCCGATCGGCGGCGCCTATTATGGTTTCCTGGGGGCGGCCTTCGGCAAGAAGGTCGTCGCCGCAGACTGGCTGGACGGTATGATCAACGGCCTCTACCGCGATCCGAGAGGCAACGTGGGCCTTTTCTACGGAAAATTTACCGGTAACAACAACCCTCAGATCGGCGCCTGGACGGGCACGGGTACGATTGGCGGAGGATATGTCATGGGTGCGGCCGGCAGCGGTCTCACGGAGGCCAACTTTGCAAGCAAGGTACTCCTCGGAAGCAGGGATTGGTTACCCGAAGTCGAAGTGACGGTGACAGGTGACAGTATACAACCGCGCACGAAGAGCAACAGCACTGCCGTGATCACCAAAGACTTACTGACTCCTTCCGGTAGCGGTTTCTGGGGCATCTATCAGAACCGTACGGGAGGAACCTACAGCGGTACCCCCACCGCCTGGTCTTACGAGGCCAAGAATGGCACCATTCAGACAGAGTATGTTACTGTCCAGATGAACGCAACAGAGAGCAACGGCATTAGAACCGGTGATGCTGTGGGCGTCGGCGTGGTTTATGATAACAACCCAAGTTACACCTATGTCTCGGCCGGCGCCATCAGAGGGCTTTTCGATCCGGTGAAATCTACCTATCAATCTGTCGCGCAGGGGACTTTTATGGATACGGCGACGTTTGTGAATAAAGTCAGCAGTATGAACGACGCACAGCGCCAGGCTTTCACCGACGCCACGAAGATCCCTGCCTTTGTGGTGGGAACGACGGACCTGCGAGGCAGCGGCAGCGGCCCGGGCGGCACCATCAACCTGGGGAGTCCGACGGTTGCAACCCAAGGCATCCTTAACGCCACGTTCTACGCCCCCTCTACGGGCGGCAAGCCGCAGCTCTGGGCCTCAGGCAATGTGACAGGCGCCTATACTGGCAGTCCGGCCGCCGGTACTGTCAATCTCTACGGTTATGCGCCAGGAAGTACATCGGGGTCAAACAACGGGATTACCGCCAACCTCAACATCCAGCAATGGACGGGAACGAAGTGGGGCGCTACGGTCACGAACGGTAACGTGCCGGCGGGAGCGTCCGGGTTTACCTATCCCAATGCGGCAACCACCGGCATTACATTCAAAGGAGGCGCGGCCGGGAGCATCAACTCATCGGTCAGGACATTCTCCGGCACAGCGGCAGGAATCGTGAAGTAGCGAGTTGAGGATATCGTCGAGAATTTCCGTCGATACCGATGGTAGCGGCTGACCTTCATCCGGTGGTGTGAAGCGGTTGCGGCCGATCTGGTAACCACCGAGGATCCGCAGGAGAGAGATCATCCGTTCGGGCGATCTTGGCGATGGCCTGACGGATGGCGATCAACATGGCTCCTTCGGGCAGGTTCATCTGGAAGATCGGATGGAGCGCCCGGTCCGTCCAGCTTTGCAGACGAACCGGCATCGTCAAGGAAACGGTAAGAGATGAGGGGGTGTCCGGATGGATAGCAAACAGCACTCATCACCTCTGTTCTGTATCAAATATGAAGCATTTTTATCGTTTTTTACGATTATGTCTATTATATGGAACATAACATGAAGTCAAGAGAAAAAATAGGGGAGACATATTGGCTGTTTCATGTGCCTTTCTGCTTACATCATCCCGTATTTCTTTAATTTCTGATGGAGTGTCCGGCGAGTAATGCCGAGGCGGCGGGCGGCCTCGCTCTTGTTGCCGCCGGCGGCGGCAAGCGTTCGGATGATCGTCTCCCGCTCGACCGTTTCGAGGCCGGTACCATTCTGTAAAGCGGCTGGCGTTGTGGCGGTCAACCCCTCCGGAAAGAGAAGGGCCAGCTCCGCCTCGTCAAGATAATCACCCCGGGAGAGAACAACTCCCCGTTCCACCGCGTTCATCAGTTCCCGGACGTTTCCAGGCCACGGATGGTGGAGCAGCCGATCCATCGCCTGCGGCGTAAACCCCCGGATCGTCTTGCGATTTTTCTCTGTGAAGCGGATCAGGAAATCCTGGGCCAGAAGCGGAATGTCCTCGCTCCGCTCCCGGAGCGGCGGGACGTGGAGTGTGACCACATTCAGCCGGTAGAAGAGGTCCTCGCGGAAGCGCCCGGCGGCGATCTCCCTCTGGAGGTCTCGGTTCGTCGCGGCGATCAGCCGTACGTCGATCGTGATCACCTCCTCGCCACCGACACGGGTGATCTCTCTTTCCTGGAGGACTCGGAGAAGCTTCACCTGCATTCCAAGCGACATCTCGCTCACCTCGTCCAGAAAGAGGCTTCCGCCGTCGGCCTGACGGAACTTCCCCTCCTTCCTTCGGTCGGCGCCGGTGAAGGCCCCTTTCTCATGGCCGAAGAGCTCCGATTCGATGAGGGTTTCGGCAATCGCGGCGCAGTTGAATTTGATAAATGGGCGCTCCTTACGGAGGCTGTTGAAGTGGATCAACCCTGCAATCATCTCCTTGCCGGTTCCCGATTCGCCGGTTACAAGGACAGTCGCCTCCGATGGGGCGACCTGGGCCGCCGTGTCCAAGAGCCGCGCCATCGCGGCGGAACTTCCGATCATATTACGCCGGTCGAAGCGGTCACCGAGGCTCTCCTTCAACAGGCGGTTTTCCATCTTCAGCCGGAAGTTCTCCATCGCCCGCTCCAGCGTCAGGTGGAGTTTGTCGAAATTGAGCGGTTTCTCCAGAAAGTCGTATGCCCCTTTCTTCATCGCCTCCACTGCAGCATCGATCGAGCCGTAGGCGGTCATGATAACGATCGGGATCGCCGGGTTGAATGCCTTGATTTCAGCCAGCGCTTCGAGGCCGGAGACCTTGATCATTCGGATGTCCATCAGGATCAGGTCGAAGGGGCGGCTTCGCGCCGCCTCGATTGCGCTTCCGCCGTCGTCCGCTTCCACAATCGCGTATCCCCAGCCCGAAAGGAGTGTCCGGAGCATCGTTCGGTGCGCAAGGTCGTCATCCACGACAAGAATCGATTTTATTGTTTTCATGAATTTGTCACCTCGAAATTAGATCCCCGATAAGAGAATTCGGGGATGACAAGTTGCCCTGTTAAATTAAAGGACACTGTCCCTCGTCTCCTTAAAACGGCAGCAGGATCGTGGCCGTAGTTCCGCTCCCCAATTCACTCTCCAGCCGGACCTCGCCGCCGTGCGCTTCGACGATCTTGTGGACGATCGCAAGCCCGAGCCCTGTTCCGGATGGACGGGTCGTGAAATAGGGGTCGAATACCCTCGGAAGATCCTCTTTGGGGATGCCGATGCCAGTGTCGGCGACGGTTATCCGGACTCCCTGTTCATCGCGGCGGGCGACTGAAATACGAAGAACGCCTCCTCCTTCCATCGCCCCCACAGCGGTCTGGAGGAGGTTCAGCAGAACCTGGGTCATCCGGTCGGCGTCGAGAGAGATCTCCCCGACTTCCGGAGAAAGATCCGTCTCGACCACAATCCGCTTTGCTTGCGCCTCG
>CAIUXU010000204.1 GCA_903903205.1 uncultured Syntrophobacterales bacterium | reverse complement strand
TTCCGGATCAACAACGCCGCTTCCGGGGAGTCCGACGAGACCATCCGCTTTCAGTTCGCTTCCGCGCTTACCTGGCTCATTGTCCAGCAGTTGTACTTCGTCGAACGGGTGGGATTCCGGGTCCCGGCGCTCTCCATTCTGAGAGGTACGACAGCGGTGCGCAGCCTCATCCGAGAGAGCCACTTGTCACAGATTGAAACGTCCATGTACACGGGCCGAAGCGAGGGGATGTTTACGCTGGAGCGCTATATCTCTGAATTTCTCAATACCCGCGAGACGCTGAACCATCCCCACAAGCTTTTCCAGATCAAGGATGATCAAGGACCGGAGCCGACCTACAAGTCCAGCCTCATCGATCCCAATGCCGTTCAGGACGTGGTTTATACGGAGACCATCGGGCAGGAGAACGAAAAGACAAAAGTTGGCGCCGTCGATGATTTCGGCCAGCATTATGTTATCGAGGAAGATACTGCCATGGAAGATCTAATCGCCCAGATGGAAACCAAGTGAAGAGGTGAGGTGAGGGTTTGTTCTGGTCGGTGCTCTACAATGTACTGCTTTTCGTTGCTGCGGTATTTGCCGTCCCCTTCTACGGGGCGAAGATGGTTCTGACCGGCAAGTACCGCCAGAGCCTCGGTCCCAAGTTTGGTCGCATTTCTCCGGCGCTTGCATCCCTCATGCAGGGAGAGGGAGAGTTGCGAATCTGGGTCCACGCCGTCTCAGTCGGCGAGGTGACGGCGGCGGCCCCAATCGTGACGGCGCTCCGCTCCCGCTTCCCAAAGGCGTGTATCATCCTCTCCACAAGCACGGAGACAGGCCAGGAGATGGCCCGGAAACTGGCGACCGACGCGACGGTTCACATCTACTACCCCCTCGATATCCCTTGTGTTATCCGGAAAGTGATCGATCAGGTCCGGCCCGATATTTTCGTTCCGGTGGAAACGGAGCTCTGGCCCAATTTCATCCGTCTCTGCCGGGCGCGGGGGACGCGGATCGTGATGGCGAACGGCCGGATCTCGCCCCGCTCCTACCGCCGTTACCATGCGACGCGCTTCTTCTGGAAAGAGATCCTCACGGCGCTCGACGCGGCCGGAGTGATCTCGCAGACCGATGCAAAGAGGCTTGCGTCCCTCGGGATGCCCTCCTCACGAATTCAGGTCCTCGGGAACGCAAAATACGACGGCCTCGCGGCCCGGGCTTTCCCGGAACTGGAACGGGAGGTTGCCGATCGCCTCGGAATCGAGCCAGGTAAGGGAGTCCTGGTTGCAGGAAGCACACACGAAGGAGAAGAAGCTGTCGTTCTGGACGTTTACCGGCGACTGCTTGAAGAGATGCCGGACTTCAAACTGATCCTGATCCCGCGACACATCGAGCGCGGGGATGCCGTCCTGGAGGTGGTTCATCGGGCCGGGTTTTCCGACGCCATCCGGATGTCGGAGATCCGGGCCGGTCGAAGCCGTTGCGGGGAGCGGATCATTGTTGTCGATGTGATCGGGGAACTTTTCAAGGTTTACAGTCTCGCCACGATTGTCTTCTGCGGGGGAAGTCTTGTACCGAAGGGCGGCCAAAATATTCTCGAGGCTGCCGCTTGGGGGAAAGTTGTTTTCCACGGGCCGCACATGGAGGATTTCCGGGATGAGCATGTTCTTCTTGAAGCGGTGGGCGCGGGAATCACGGTCCGGAACGGCGAAGAACTCTTTACGGGCATCCGGACGCTCCTCGCTGATCCGGATCTGCTGCGAACGAAGGGTGAATCCGGGCGCCGGTCGGTGGCGGCGAACCGGGGCGCCGCCTCGCGTTACGCCGATATGATCGCCGACAGGCTACGCAAAGACAAGTATGAAGTATGAATGATGAATTATGAAAAGGTGTTTCCTTTATTTTAGTTTTTTCATACTTCATACTTCCAGTTCAGTCCTCCAGAGCCTCGAAGATCTTCTTCAGCCGGTGCAGGGGATCTTCGGAAATCACGTTTCCCCTGGCCGGATTCTCCGGTGGAGGGTTAACCTTGGAGGGCTCCGCAGGGCGTGATGCGCCGGTCTTCGGCGCCGAGGGCTCGACGGCGACAACCGGCGACTTGATGCGGACCATTTCTCGTGGCGGCGCTTCAGGCCGCTGTTCCGTCGTAGTGGTTTGCGGTGCAGCCGATGCGGGTTCCATCGGTTTTTCTCCCGGAGTTTTTCGCCGGTGACGCGATCGCCGACGGGGCCTCTTTTTCGCCGTTTCGGGTGTGGATTCGTTGTTTTCCGTAGGGGACGACTCCCCCCCGTTCGGCGCGGGCTCGTTGTTTACTACTGGGGATTCCCTCTTCGGTTCGGGTTCTTCCTCTCCCGGTTTTTCTTCCTTGGGCAAAACCTTCTTCGGGGCGCTCTTTCTGCGCGGTCCTCTTTTCGTTACCACCCTTTTGGGGCCCTCTTCTGTGGGCTCGATTTTCTCCGGCTCTTCCGCCACTTCGGATAGCGGCATTTCCGGTTCCTCTTCCGCCGCTTCCAGGTTCTCCAGCTCCTCGGGAGCCTTCCGGACGTGATTGGTCTGCACCGGCGGGAGCGGCGTCTCCCGCTTCGTCGTTTCGATCTTCCACTCATCCCAGGCCATGCCAGGGCTTCCGGAGATGTGGATCGACATATCGTAGTCGTTCTCAAGACGGTTAAGTTCCGCCCGCTTCTGGTTCTGGAGGTAGTCGGCCACCTCATGGGGGACGTTGATGCTGATCAGGGAGGAGGACCCCTTGACCGCCTGTGTTTCGATCTTGCGGTAGGCGTTCAGGGCCGTGTATTCGAGAGAGGGGCGCACCCCCCGACCCCGGCAGAAAGGGCAGGGCGTATAGCTGATCTCCTGGATCGTCGACTGCTTCTTCTGGCGCGAGAGCTCCAGGATACCGAACTTGGAGATGTGGGAAAGCTGGATCCGTGCCCGGTCCAGGGAAATGGCTTTTTTGAAGGTCTTCTCCACTTCCGCGTTGTGCTTGTTGTCCATCATGTCGATGAAGTCGATGACGATCAACCCCCCGAGATCGCGCAGACGGAGCTGGCGGGCGATCTCTTCCGCCGCCTCCATGTTCGTCTGGAAGGCGGTTTCCTCAACGTTCCGTTTGTGGGAGCCCCGCCCCGAGTTGACGTCGATTGTAATCATCGCCTCCGTTGGATTGATGATCAGATAGCCGCCAGACTTCAACTCCACGTGGTCCTGATAGATTACGCGAATCTGATCTTCCAGCTGGTATTTGTCGAAGAGAGGGGTCTTTTCCTTGTCCAGTTTGATCATCTTGAGATTCCGTGGAGCAACGGCCTTGCAATAGGCCCGCACCTGGCGGAAGGTTTCCAGGTCGTCAACGAGAATCTCCTCGATGTCCGTGGTGAAATAATCCCTCAGCGAGCGGACGCCAAAAGCGCTCTCCTGGTAGATCAGGGCGGGAGCTGTCGTTTCGGCGGCCCCTTTCTGGATCTCCTTCCAGAGGCGAGAAAGGTGCTGGTAGTCGCGGGCCAGCTCCTGTTTGGTCCGGTTCATCCCGGCTGTCCGGACGATAAATCCAACCCCGTCTTCCGTTTTGATCTGTTCAACGAGCTCCTTGAGGCGCTTGCGATCCTCCTCGTCCTCGATCTTCCGGGAGATGCCGCTGCTCTCCTTGTTGGGAAGCAGAACCAGGTAGCGCCCCGGCAGGGAGATGTAAGCGGTCAGCAGAGCGCCCTTGCGTTCGCCGACCTCCCGCATGACCTGGACGAGAACCTCCTGACCGGGTTTGAGCGTTGATTTCGCGCCGTCACGGCCGCCGTTGGTTTCCGTGAAGTTGTTGGCGCTAACGTCGCGCAGTGGGAGAAAGCCGTCTTTCCGGCCTCCATAGTTTACGAAGGCAGCCTGGAGCCCCCGCTCCACCTTCATCACGAGCCCCTTGTAGATATTGCCGGTAATCGGCTCCCGCACGGCCATCTGGATGTTGAATTCGACCAGTTTGCCGTCTTCCACGATCGCCATGCGCTTTTGCTCGAGGTGGACGGCGTTGATCAGCATCTGTTTTTTCATAATGATCCTTTCTATTGGAAGGCGGATACGTCGCCTTTTCCTGCTCGGATGATCTCGACTCCTTCGTCAAGAAGACTGACCACGCTGGACGGCGCCGCGGCAATGATGCCGCCGTCGATGATCATGTCCACCTGTTTGCCGAA
This sequence comes from uncultured Syntrophobacterales bacterium, assembly GCA_903903205.1. Classification (GTDB taxonomy): domain Bacteria; phylum Desulfobacterota; class Syntrophia; order Syntrophales; family UBA5619; genus UBA5619. The sequence continues at coordinate 934 of CAIUXU010000204.1, read as the reverse complement.
GAGTTCCTCAATAATGCGGGGGTCGCTGAGGAGTTCGCCTCCTCCGTCCTTGACGCTGGTGCTGATTACGGGTGATCCCATCTCTGCGACCAGGCTCTGGCAGATCCGGTTGTCGGGGATCCGGATGCCGGTGGTCTGTCGCTTGGGGAGGATGATTTTGGGGACAAGCCGGGAGGCTTCGAGGATGAAGGTATAGGGGCCCGGAAGGAGGCGTTTCATGATTTTGTAGGCGTCGTCGGAGACCTTCGCATAGCGGCTGATGTCCTTGAGGTCGGCGCAAAGGAAGCTGAGCGGCTGCTTTCGGTCGCGGCGCTGGATCTCGTAGATCCGCTCTATTCCCTTTTTGTTGAACAGATCGCACCCCATCCCGTAGACCGTGTCTGTCGGGTAGATCACAATCCCGCCGCCGCGGAGAACTTCAACCGCCCTGCGAATCAGCCGCATCTGGGGATTCTGACTGTTGATTGCGATCAGCATACTGTCCCTGCCAGACGCCGGGAAACATTCCCGGCTCTTAGGGGCCTTGTTTATCAGAAACAGATGCAATGATCAATGACAACCTTTATTTTTCCCTGTGATCACGTTCATGATTTTTGTCAAACGTCCCGCAAAAAAGTCGCTGACATCCTTAAATTCTATTCCTATGAGGCCCGCTTCTTGTAGATAATGAATTAAGGTTTGAACAAGAACAATAGATTGATCTATGGAATCGGCGCCCTGCGGGATAATGGTGATACTTTCGTTGATTTGTGGCTGAATTGAAGAAGCAAACTCTATCGCATTTTTGGGCGCATCTAAAATGCTCTACAAAAACATAGGATTTTTTGAAAGTGCTATATTGCCGGACAACTTTTACGGTACGGTCGGGGCGATTGCGCTGATGCTCGGGGGGCTGCTCGGGGGCTGGGTCATCTCCCGGAACGGCCTCAAACAT
>CAIUXU010000203.1 GCA_903903205.1 uncultured Syntrophobacterales bacterium | reverse complement strand
GTGAAACAGAAGCGGTACTGGGCAATCGTCGGAAGCGGGCCGAACAAGGCGGCGGCCGAGGAGATCCGGATCAAGCTGAGTGAGCTTTGCTACAGGACGATCTCTGCCGATGTGGTAGAGAACAAAAAACATATCGACCTTTCGGCCGAACCACTGATTATCGTTTGCGCATCGGGGAGCCCGGAAACGGTTACAGGCGACATTCTGAAGGATGTTGCGATCTTCAAGGCCCACAAATCCGCGGTGGTTGTTTTTGCCGACGAAGGAGAGGAGCGTTTCAACGCGATCGCTGACGCCGTCATTCCCATCCCCCGCGCGCCGCTGCCGCTTCCCGTGATCCTGAACACGGTGGCGGGCCATCTCTTCGGCTATTACGCCGCGTGCAGCATCGACGCCGACGCCCTCTTCCTCCGTGAATTCAAGGGCCGCCTCAATCTGATCATGGTCGAACATGCAAAGCGGAACCTCTCTGTCCATGAGTGCATCGCCGACAGCCGTCTGCGACGTCTCGTGAACGATTTCACGCACCAATTCCAGCAAAGAAAGCATCAGGGCGATTTTTCCCAGACCGGTGTGCGGACGATTACTGATCTGCTCCTCCTGCTGAAATATGCGGCAGGGAAACTGCCGCTCGACGACTTCCGGCATGATTTCCCCGGAGAGGCGGAGCCGGCGTCACCGATCGATCTGCTGGACTTCACGCTCGGTCATGCGGTGGATGAGCTTTCGCGTCCGATCGATGCGATTCGTCACCAGGCGAAGACGGTGACGGTGGGAACGAGCCGGAAGGAGGCGCCGCTCGGCGGCATCCTCTTTGATCTTCTTCCGGAACTGGCATTTTCCACCCGTTCACTTCTCAGCACAAATGTTCTGGTCCTCAGCCGGATGCAGAAGGCGGTCATCGCGGTCAACGGTTACACCCTCTATGCGGTCAATCACATGGATGCCGATGGGAAACCGGGGGATGACGCGACGATCGAGATCCGGAAGAGAGGCGGAGTCTCCCTCGGGATGCATTCCCGTGTCGAAAAGTCGGGACACCTGATGGGAACGAAAAAAGGAATTGTCGCTTCCGGGCGGATCTACGTGGGACAGGGAAAGTCGGACCGAGCCTCCGTCGTGATCATCCCGCTGCTCGGAGAGGAAGAACAGGTTCGGCATCTGCTGCTGATCCATGTGACCTTCAATGAGGTGCTTTCGGTGCAGGAACGGAAAGATCTCCTGGGCGATAGAATCAATGATATTATTGATCTCAATCAGGAAGTCAATATGGTGTGGGACGACCGTTCTCTCGCGGAGATCCCCGTCGGTGTTCTTCTGGGCGAACCGGTCGAAGTGATCGCCGGGCAGATCCGGAGGAGCGGACAGATAAGTGCTGAGTGCTGAGGACCTAAATAAGGAGCAACCATGAAGACGAAATTCATATTTGTAACGGGCGGCGTCCTTTCCTCGCTCGGCAAAGGGTTGGCAGCGGCGTCCATCGCGGCCATCCTTGAGTGTCGCGGCCTCCGGGTGACCAACCAGAAGCTCGACCCGTACATCAACGTCGATCCGGGAACGATGAGCCCCTTCCAGCATGGCGAGGTTTTCGTGACCGACGACGGCGCGGAGACCGACCTCGATCTCGGCCACTACGAGCGCTTTACCGGCACCAGGATGGGCAAAGGGAATAACCTCACGACGGGGCAGGTCTATTTCTCGGTGATTACCAAGGAGCGGCGCGGCGACTACCTGGGAAAGACAGTTCAGGTGATCCCCCACATCACGAACGAGATCAAGGATTACATCAAAAAGACCGCCGACGGCTTCGACGTGGCGATCGTTGAGATCGGCGGCACCGTGGGCGACATCGAGAGCCTTCCCTTCCTCGAAGCGATCCGCCAGTTCCGTAACGAAGCCGGGCGGGAGAACGCGATCTTCATCCACCTGACCTGGGTTCCGTTCATCAAGACGGCGGGTGAGGTCAAAACGAAGCCGACACAGCACAGCGTCAAGGCCCTCCGGGAGATCGGTATCCAGCCGGACATCCTTCTCTGCCGGACGGAGGACTTCCTCTCCGACGCGATCAAGTCCAAGATCGCCCTCTTCTGTAACGTGGAGATGGCGGCGGTCTTCACCGCCAAGGACGTCGCCTGCATCTATGAGGTTCCGTTGATCTACCACCGCGAGGGGGTGGACCAGAAGATCGTCGAGCTCCTGAACATCTGGACCGGCCGACCCCAGCTCGGGGCGTGGGAAAACGTGGTTGAACGGTTTCTGCATCCCGCCAACGAGGTGACGATCGCGATTGTAGGAAAATACGTCGATCTGACAGACTCTTACAAGAGCCTGAACGAGGCCCTCCACCACGGCGGGATCGCCAATAACTGTCGGGTGAATCTTCGCTTCGTCGATTCCGGGAAGATCGAGCAAGAGGGTTTGGGAGAGGCGCTGGAGGGCGTTGACGGGGTTCTTGTCCCCGGCGGATTCGGAAACCGGGGTATCGAAGGGATGATCACCGCAATCGAGCAGGCCCGAACCCGGCGAATTCCCTTCTTCGGGATCTGTCTCGGAATGCAGATGGCGGTTGTGGAGTATGCGCGGAATGTTTGCGGTCTTGTCCGGGCGAACAGCTCCGAGTTTGATGAGGCCACCCCTTATCCGGTGATCGATCTGATGCCCGGGCAGAAGCAGATTACCGAAAAAGGGGCATCGATGCGCCTTGGGGCCTATCCCTGCATCCTCGAAAAAGAGTCCTTTGCCTGTGCCGCTTACGGGGAGATGGAGATCGGTGAGCGGCATCGTCACCGCTATGAATTCAACAATGCATTCAAAGATGCGTTGGTTGAAAAGGGGCTGCGGATTACGGGCGCCTCGCCCGACGGATCCCTTGCCGAGATCGTCGAGATCGCAGAACATCCCTGGTTTTTGGGCTGCCAGTTCCATCCCGAGTTCAAGTCCCGACCGACAAGCCCCCATCCGCTCTTCAGCGATTTTATCCGGGCGGCCCTCCAGGGAAAGGTGAAATGAGCACCGTGAACAGCAGACCTGCGATCCTGTTGATCGCGACCTTTGATACCAAGGCTGATGAGGCTTTGTACCTCCAGCGGAAAATGGAGTCCCTGGGGTGCAGGGTGCTCTCCATGGACACCGGGATTCTTGAGGAAAGCGGGACAGTAACCGATATCGACCGCCGCCAGGTTGCGGAAGCGGGAGGATCATCGATCCAGGAGCTGGTCGCCTCCGGGGACAAGGGGAAGTGTATCGGCGCCATGCGGAAGGGGGCCTGCGCGCTGTCGCGGAAGCTTTACGACGCGGGAGAGTTCCAGGGCGTGATTTCGATCGGCGGTGCGCAGGGGACCGATCTCGGGACCGCCACGATGAGGGCGCTTCCGTTCGGCGTTCCGAAGTTCATGGTTTCCACCGTCGCCTCCGGCAGGGCTACGTTCGGGCCATTTGTGGGGACGAAAGATATCATCATGATGCACTCCGTGGCCGACATTCAGGGCGTCAATTTCATGACCCGGCGGGTGTTCGACAACGCGGCAGCGGCGGTCTGCGGCATGGTTCGACAAGCTCACCACGAACGGGTTGGATCCGTTCGCCTTGAGCCTGTCCTTCGACAAGCTCAGGATGATCGGACCCCGTTCGCCCTGAGCCTGTCGAAGGGTATCGATGCGGCGCCATCTCCCCTTAAATTGCCGGTGGCCCTTTCGATGCTCGGAACCGTTACCCAGGGTGCGATGCGGGCGAAGAGAGTGTTGGCGGAAAAGGGCTATGATGCGATTGCGTTTCATCAGAACGGGACGGGTGGGGTCGCCATGGAAGAGATGATCCGGGAAGGGATTTTCAAAGGCGTGCTCGATCTCAATCTCCACGAACTGGGAGATTCTGTGGCGAAAGGCCTTCATGCCTCGATCCGGGATTGTCGGCTCACATCGGCAGGGGCGCTCGGAGTCCCGCAGGTTGTCGTGCCGGGAAGCATCAATTATGCGGTCATGGGGCCCGTTGAAACGCTTTCACCGGAAATTCTTAAAAGGAAGTATGTTGTCCACAATTCCCAATTGACCCTGGTGAGGCTTTCCAGGGAAGAACTTCAACGGACGGCGGTGATTACGGCGGACCGGCTCAACATGGCCAAGGGACCGACCCACGTTTTCATCCCGCTCCAAGGTTTTTCATATCCCGACCATCAAGGGCGGGAGCACTGGGATCCCGAAGAGAACGGTTTTTTTATCCACACCTTGAAATCGCACCTCTCTTCTTCGATCCCGTATGACGAAATCGACCTGCACATCAACGACGATACCTTCATCGATACCGTGGTGGACGCGCTTGTTAGATTAATGAATTCATAGGAGGTTTGTATGACAGCGAAAAAAAGAGAACTCTCCGGTGTCCTGACCCCGATGGTCACCCCTTTCAAGAATGACCGGATTTGGTTTCAAGGTCTCATCGACAATGTGGAAAAGATGAACGGGATCGGCCTGGCGGGGTATTTCGTTCTCGGAACAAACGGGGAATACAAGGCCCTTTCCGTCGAAGAGCGTTTCAAGGTACTTGGAACGGTCGTCAGGCACAGGGCGAAAGACAAAGTCGTAATGGCAGGGATGGGTTTTGAAAGCACAAAAGAGACCATCGACATGACTTTGAGGGCGGCGGATGAAGGCGCAGACATGGTCAGCCTCCTGATGCCCCATTTTTTTGCGAAAAAGATGATTCCTGAGCTGCTTGCGGGGTATATCATCGATGTGGCGGATGCCTCTCCGGTCCCGGTGTTGCTTTACAACAACCCTTCGGTCGCGGCGGGCGTCACGATCAGACCCGATTTGATCAATCTTGTGAAAGACCATCCCAATGTTATCGGCATCAAGGACAGTTCGAGCGAAACGTACCGGCAGAACCTTGAGGCGGCAAAGGGGGAGATGTTTGTTCTTGCGGGAACCGCGAATTATTTTCTGGATTTGCTGCGGTCCGGCGGTACCGGCGGTGTGCTTTCGCTTGCGAACGTTTTTCCCGACGCCTGCGCGAAGCTCTATACCCTGTTCAAGGAAGGCAAGATGGCGGAGGCGGAAGAGCTGAATGCATCTCTGATTGCGTTAAATCATGAGGTATCCGGTTCGTTTGGCGTGGCCGGTGTCAAGGCGGCGATGGACCTCTGCGGGTTCTGCGGAGGCTTTCCAAGGAAGCCGCTTCTCCCGCTGAACGCTGAGCAGTTGGATACGCTGAAGAACTCTCTCGGCAAAAGCAAATTATCCCGGCAGGGTTGATACAATAGATAACGGAGGATCACGTGGAGAGACTGAACGGCAGGGTGGCCATGGTCACCGGTTCGGGACAGGGAATGGGGCTTGCGATCGCCCATGCCTGTGCCCGGGAAGGGGCGAAGATCGTCATCGTTGATATTCATCCTCAAACGATCGAAGCGGCTGTTGCAGAGATCAAAGAGAGGAATTGCGTGGACGCCATCGGGATCAAGATGGACGTTACGAACAAGGCCGAGGTCGAAAAAGGTGTAAAACAGGTGCTGGATACCTGGGGTCGGATCGATCTGCTGGTGAACAACGCCGGTGGCGCCCTGAATGCACCGCACAAGCTCGAAGAGATCGAAGAAAAGCATTGGGACCTTGTGGTGAATGTCAATCTGAAGGGGGCGTTTTTTTGCTGCCAGCAGGTGATTCCGGCGATGGTGAAGCAGGGCGGGGGGGCGATCGTGAACATGTCCGCGCTCGCCGGTCACTGGCGGGCGTCGCTTGCCGGCGTTCAATATACGGCAGCCAAAGCCGGGATCGAGGGGTTGACCCGACAGCTTGCGTACGATTTCGGTCCACAGGGAATCCGCATCAATGCGATCGCGCCCACAGTCACCATGACCGGCGACCGGATACAGGGTCTCTGGGACGCCAAAGGAGAGGAAGAGAAGCAGAGGGTATTGGCCCAGATCCCGCTGCGAAGGCTCAGCACGATGCAGGAAATCGCCGCCGGGGTCATTTTTCTGGCGAGCGATGAATCGAGCTATATTACTGGAATTACGCTGGATGTATGCGGCGGTCGTTATCTGAGATAGAACTGGGGATCCAAGTATGGAGAAAACAATGAAAGTCCTTCTTCCGCAGCCGATTGAGGCCGAGGCGGTCAGCATTCTTGAAAAAAACGGCGTCGAGTGGATTACGGCCGTCGAGCCGAAGCCCGAAATCGTTGGGCCTCTGATGAAAGAGGCG
>CAIUXU010000202.1 GCA_903903205.1 uncultured Syntrophobacterales bacterium | reverse complement strand
TGTTTTTTGTCGCCAGCACGGATTCTTTGCAATATGACCTTGCTATGGCAATTCGAGCGGGAGGAACCTTTTCCCCTGCAGATCTGTCCGGCACTTGGCGGATCTATGGCGCCAGCAGCAGTGCCATTGACAGCACGGACAAGGACACCCTGAGCGGCACGGTGACCATCAACTCGGCGGGAAATGTAACAGGAGGGTCTTATACACGTTCCGATGGAGGGAAGGCTTCCTTAACAGGGGGGACAGTCACGATTGACAATGCCGGGGTTTTAGGCGGTAGCGCCACGACAAACACAGGTGACAATATTGCCTTCGCTTCCGGAAAGATGAACGCTGCGAAGGGCATGATGTCCTTGGTTGGTGTTACAGCAATAGGCGGCGAACAGGTTTCCCTCTTTTGCATCAAAGTCAATTAGTTGGAGATTTCGGCTGTGACCCATTATAGCAAGGTGAAGCGCGATAAGTCTTCCGGGGCAATTTGTGGTTGCCTGTTAAGCATGATTCTGATGCTCCTCCTTTCAGGGTGCGGGGGGGGAGGGAACGATCAGACATACACCGTTTCGGGCCGGATTACGTCAGCCGGGTCGGCGCTTGCGGGCGTAACGGTAATTCTGGCCGGCGACACCTCAAGGGTCGTGACGACAGATGCAAATGGAAATTATACCTTTAACGGGGTTCCTGGCGGCACATTCACGGTGACCCCCTCACTTGCGGGATCATCCTTTCGTCCGCTATTTCGGAATGTTTGGCTCGAGGGCCTTGATGGCATCGGGTTCGACTTTGTTGTTCACGGTCTTGGCCGGTTGGCAGCGGCAACACATACGATTTACGTAAAGGATGACGGCACGGTTTTGGCGTGGGGCAATAACAGCAATGGACAGCTTGGCGATGGGAGCACGACGTCCAAAAACACCCCGGCGCAGGTGGTAAGCGGACTGTCGGGGATGACGGCTGTCGCGGCGGGCTCCGGTCACACCATAGCCTTGAAAAACGACGGTACGGTCTGGGCATGGGGCAATAACGGCAGCGGACAGCTCGGCGATGGGAGCACGACGTCTAAGAACACCCCGGTGCAGGTCAGCGGCCTGTCGAGGATGACAGCCGTTGCTGCGGGCTCCAGCCACACCGCGGCCCTGAAAAACGACGGCACGGTCTGGGCATGGGGCAATAACAGCAATGGGCAGCTTGGCGATGGAAGCACGACGTCCAAAAACACCCCGGTGCAGGTCAGCGGACTGTCGGGGACGACGGCTGTTGCGGCAGGTTCCGGCCACACCGTAGCCCTGAAAAACGACGGGACGGTCTGGGCATGGGGCAATAACAGCAATGGACAGCTTGGCGATGGGAGCACAACGTCAAGCAATATCCCGGTACAGGTAAGAGGACTTGGCGGAATATCCAGCGGGAACGTGATCGCCTTGGCTGTCGGCTATGATCACACGGTTGTCCTGAAAAATGATGGCACAGCCTGGGCATGGGGCAATAATAGCACTGGTCAACTTGGCAATGGGAACATTACGCCGAGCAAAATCCCGGTGCAGGTTAGCGGGCTTTCGGGTGTGACAGCCGTTGCGGCAGGCTATAGCCACTCCGTGGCCCTGAAAAGTGACGGCACGGTCCAGACATGGGGAAGCAACACCAAAGGGCAGCTTGGTAATGGTCTTACAAATGGCACTACCATTGATAGCGCGATCCCGGTCGTGGTTAGTGGGCTGGCGGGTGTGACAGATATTGCCGGGGGCTATGAAGGATCTGTGGCGTTGAAGAGCGCTTTGAATGGTGACGGCACGATCTGGACATGGGGCAGTAACAGCAATGGTCAGCTTGGCAACGGGCTCGTAGTGGACAGCGCCATCCCGGTACAGGCAACCATGCCGTAAGGGGAGGCCAGTGCCGAATTGGCTTGGCCTGCCTGCAGGGTACATGGTCGCTTACATTGATTTTATTAAAAGCGGGGTGCATGAAAGCATCCCCGCCTTCGGAACATCGCTTGTCGATCAAACGACTACTTCACCTGATACTCCTTAATGATCCCGATCATCTTCGTGAGCTCTTCCTGTGATAACTTGCCGTTGTAAATGTACCGGCAGATACGTTCCTTGTCGAGGACAACCCCGTCGTAGGAGTCGTTCTTCAGCCCCCAGAGGTTGAGAATGGTGTAATCGTAATCCAGCAGGGCGATGGCGCCCGTCTTCTCCTGCTTGCTCTTGATCATCGATTTGATGATGAAATTGGGGAGATTGGTCGCCTTCAGGTTGGCAAACCCGAAACTCTCGTACCGGGTCTTGTCCAGTGCACCGGAATCCCGCTCTTTTTTCAGCGCATCCTCCACATGACTGTTCATATCTTTCTCGTCGGGATCGATATAGGCGATGTGGAGAACCTTTCCTTTGAACTGCGGGTGGTCCAGCGAGTACTCCTTCCCGGCCGCATCCTTCATTTTGAAGTCCGGCGCCTTGTCTCCGACCTTGAGTTCGGCGGCAACGGCCGCGGAAACAGTCCACAACAACACAAGCAGCAACGCAACAACGGTCTTTTTCATTCCTGTTCCTCCTTTTTGGGTGAATGAACGGTCTTCCTGAAACGGCGGCATTATAGAAAAAACACGGGGTGCAAGCAAGGGAAAATTGGTTCTTTCTCACTTCAAGAGGATAAATTAAGAATGTCATCCCCGATAGAAGCGCCCGGGGATTACGAAAAGTAGGAGCGCTCGGAAACGACAGGACGTTATTCTGTTGAATTTTTTTTCTCTCCTGTGCTAAGAGAATAAAAAACTTGAGGGTTGGGTATCCATGATGAGTCTAGGGAAAATGTTGGCGGAAAGCGCCGGGAAATATGCGGAAAGGGTGGCCGTGATCCATGGCGACCGCAAAATGACGTACCGGGAACTGGAGCGGGCTGCCTGCGCTCTTGCAAACCACCTCCGGTCGCTCGGCTTGGGGCAAGGAGACAAGGTGGCCCTGATGCTCCCCAACTGCCCGGAATTCATCATCGCCTATTTCGGGGTGCAAAAGATCGGCGGCGTCGCCGTGACGCTGCACATTCAGTCCACGTCGTATGAGCTCCGCCACCTTCTTGGAAACAGCGACTCGCAATGCCTGATCACGCAGGGGACGATGGCCAAGCGATTTGAAGAGATTCGGAATGACCTTCCCCTCTGTCGCCACTGTATTACGACAAACGGATTGGAAGAGGAGTCCCCTTTCCGGGAGATCCTCGCGAACGGTCCTTTCGAGACGGAGATCCCAAAACTTGCAGGCGACGACCCGGCCGTCATGATCTACACAGCGGGGCTCACAGGAAAGCCGCTCGGCGCTGTCCTCACCCAGCAAAACCTGCTGACCCAGTCGGTGCTCCTCCGGACGATCGCACACTGCACCGAAAACGATATCGGACTCGCCGTGATCCCCTTTTTCCACTCCTTCGGGGCCGTCGCCAATATGCTGGCGCCGCTTCGGATCGGCGCTGGGGTGGTTCTGATGGAACGATTTACGCTCGACGGGATCTTCGGCGCAATTGAAAAGGGAGGAGTGACCTATGTCGCCGCCGTCCCCCGCCTCTTCCTCGGCATGTTCTTCCATGAGGGGGCCGAAAAATTCCGGACCGATTCCCTGAAGCTCTGCATCACCGGCGGCGCGGCGATACCCGCCGATTTCATCCCGCTGTTTGAGAAGAGATTCGGCGTCAAAATCATGGAGGGCTATGGCCTGACCGAGGCATCGCCCGTCTCCTCCTTCAGCCGTCTCGACATGCCCCAGAAGCCAGGCTCCATTGGGATTCCCATTCCCGGCGTCGTCGCGAAAATCGTTGATGAAGAGGGCCGGGAACTCCCGCGGGAGACCGTTGGCGAACTGATCCTCCGGGGCGAAAATGTCATGAAGGGTTACTACAAGGATGAGCAAGCAACCGCCCAAGTCATTTGCGACGGCTGGCTCCACACGAGCGACCTCGGCCGGATGGACGCGGACGGTTACATCTTCCTCACCGGCAGGAAAAAGCGGATGATCATCACGAGCGGCTTCAACGTCTATCCCAAGGAGATCGAAATCGTCCTCGGCCTCCACCCCGCGGTGCAGGAGGCCCGCATCCTCGGCAAGGAGGATCTGCTACGGGGGGAAATTGTCAAAGCGGTCGTCGTGAAAAAAACAGGCATGGAGATCGAAGAGCGGGAGCTGCTCAAACACTGCCGAACCTACCTCTCCTCGTACAAGGTTCCGCGGGAAATCGAATTCGTAACGAAGCTGGGAGAATAAGCATGGAAAAGATTCCTCAGAAACTGGATCGCAAGCTGTCGCAGAAATACACTGAACTTCCCGTGGCGGGACTTGGCCAGAGAAAACCCGATTTTTCGACGCCGGACCGGAAGAAAAAGCATGCACCGGATCTTCGGGAAGTCGTCCTCGTCGAAGCCTGCCGGACCCCCTACGGCCGCTTCGGCGGGGCGCTGAAAGGATTCACGGCTCCCGAGCTCGGCGCCCTGGCGATTCAGGAGGTTCTCCGCCGGACAAACGGCAAGGTGAAACCGGGCGACGTGGACTACGTCTTCATGGGGCAGGTCGTCGCCGCCGGGAGCGGCCAGGTTCCGAGCCGTCAGGCGACGATCCTGGCAGGGCTCCCCGAGACAGTCCCCAGCATCACGGTAAACAAAGTCTGCTCCTCCGGGATCAAGACGGTCGATCTCGCCTGCCAGATGATCCAGCTTGGCCGGGCCGACATCTGCATCGCCGGCGGCCAGGAGAGCATGACCAACGCCCCTTTCGGCCTGAC
>CAIUXU010000201.1 GCA_903903205.1 uncultured Syntrophobacterales bacterium | reverse complement strand
TGGGATGCGGGCATGTTTGACTATCTCATTTTGGGAATGACCATCGGCCAGCCGCAATGGTTTTACGGAAGCCCTTGGGCCGCGGCCGTGATGGGCGCCGCTTCGATTCCGGGCATGCTCATCAGCCAGGCCTGCACCACTTCGACGACCTGCATCTATCAGGCCGGTGTCGGCGTGGAAACGGGCCTTTACCAGAATGTCTATACCCTGATGACGGATCGCTGTTCGAACGGCCCCCATACGGTCTGGCCCAATCCCCAGGGGCCGGGCGGCGAGGCTATCTCGGAAAACTGGATGATGGACAATTTTTCGCGAGACCCGTGGGCCAGGGGCCCCATGATCCAGACCGCCGAAAATGTTGCCAGGGAGGCTCGCATTACCCGGGAGGAGTGCGACCACGTGAGTCTGAGGCGTTATGAACAATACCTGGATGCCCTTGCCGACGACCGGGCCTTTCAACGGGGTTACCTCTTTCCCGTTGAAGTAAAGGCCGGCAAAAATAAGGCCTTCCGCGTGGAAAAGGACGAGGGAATCATGGAAACGACAGCCGCGGGGCTGGCCGGCCTGAAACCTGTTATCCCCGAAGGGGTCCATACCTTTGGCTCCCAGACCCATCCGGCAGACGGAAACGCTGCCATGATCGTCACAACCAGGGAAAAGGCGAGGGAGTTGAGCGCCGATCCCGAAGTGGAGATACAGATCCTCTCCTATGGGTATGGCCGGGCCAAAAAAGGCTTCATGGCCATGGCAACCGCTCCCGCAGCCCGAATGGCGCTTGATCGGGCGGGGATCACCGCAGACCAGGTAAAAACGGTAAAAACCCACAACCCGTTTGCCGGAAACGACATTTTTCTGGCCAGAGAACTGGGGCTGGATGTAAACACCATGAACAATTACGGCAGCACCATCGTTTATGGACATCCCCAGGCCCCCACAGGCGCGCGAAACATTGTGGAAGGCATTGAAGAGACGGTGAAGCGGGGAGGGGGATATCTGCTGTGGGCCGGCTGCGCGGCGGGAGATACAGGGGTCGCGATGGTTATCAAGATTCGTTAGCGGAACGCCGAGGCCAATGTCTACCGGGTCATTGGATTTCGGATGCAATCTTTAATTGACTTGGCAATAAGTCTAAAAAAGGGGGGGAAATAGCATGCGTAACAAATTATTAGGTAAAGTCTGTCTGATCACGGTGTACACCCTGTTTTTTTGTCTGTCCTTAACCTGCCCGGCCGTCGCCGCAGAGCCGATCAAAATCGGTTTTGTGGCCTCCATTACCGGCGGCGCCTCTTTCCTGGGACAACCGGAGAAGGAGACGGCCCTCATGGTCCAGGAGTGGATCAACAAGGAGGGGGGGATCAAGGGTGTTCCGGTACAAATCATCATCGAGGATTCCAAAAGCGATCCGAGCCAGGCCGTTCTCGCGACGAAGAAACTGATTGAGAACGACAAGGTGGTCGCGATCATCGGCTCTTCCACTTCCGGCGAATCGATGGCCATGGCCCCGATCTGCGAAACCGCCAAAATCCCGATGATTTCCATGGCGGCCGCCCTGCAGATCGTGACGCCTGCCGATGAATACAAGCGAATCACCGGTACATCCGAATCACCCCGCATTCAGCGGCCCTGGATATTCAAGACCCCGCAAACGGATACCTCCGCAGTCGAAGCCATCTACGCCCACATGAAGAAGAAGGGGATCACCAAGGTGGGCATTGTCACGGTCAGCGACGGCTTCGGGAGCAGCGGACGAAATGAGCTGAAGCGGATGGCGACGAAATACACGATGAACCTCGTAGCCGACGAGGTGTATGGACCCAAGGATGCCGATATGACGGCACAGTTGACCAAAATCAAGACCAGCGGCGCTCAGGCGGTAATCAACTGGTCGGTGGGTCCCACACAGGTGATTGTTACGAAAAACTGGAGCGCCCTGGCCATGGGGATGCCGCTTTATCAGAGTCATGGCTTCGGCAGCAAAAAGAACATCGAGCTGGCAGGCGGCGCGGCAGAAGGGGTCATTGCTCCGCTGGGCCGTCTTGTCGTATGGGACAAGCTCGCCAAGACCCATCCCCAGTATCAGGTCCTCTCCCGTTATGCTCCGGAATACGAAAAACGGACAAAGGCCGAGGTTTCAACCTTTGGTGGCCATGGCTATGACGGGCTCTACCTGGCGATCGACTCGATCAAGGCCGTAGGCCCGGACAAGACCAGGATCAGGGACTTCCTGGAAAGCAATATCAAGAATTGGCCGGGCACAGGCGGCGTATTCAACATGTCCGCTACCGACCATACCGGGCTGGACCTTTCCGCATTTGAGATGATCCAGGTCGTAAAGGGCGACTGGGATTTTGCCAAATAAAGACATTCGCGACATTCCGTTCCGTCGGCGGTTGGCACTCTCTTGATGATTGCCAACCGCTGACGGTTGCATGGCGAAAAGCATACAAAGGAAGAAGTGATGGATCTGCAAGGGCAAATCATTCAATATCTGGCGACGGGGCTCACCATCGGCAGCATTTATGCCATGGTGGGCCTGGGTTTCACCATCATCTACAATGCCACAGGCATCATCAATCTGGCGCAGGGCGAGTTCGTCATGTTCGGTGGCCTGATCATGGTTTTTTTTACAACCACGCTCGGTCTCCCGCTGTTCGTCTCATTCTTCATCACGCTGGCGCTGACCACCGGCATCGGCATGATCTATGAGCGGCTCTTCATCCGTCATCCGTCCAAAACAGCCCCGCTGATGACTTTGCTGATCATCACGGTGGCGGTCTCCATTTTCTTCCGCGGGATTGCGATGTTTATCTGGGGAAAAGATCCATACAGCCTTCCCCATTTTTCTTCCGCGAAGCCCATTATCATCGGCGGAGCGGCCATCCTTCCCCAGGTATTCTGGATTCTGGGTTTGTCCCTCCTGGCGGTCATCCTGATGAACCTCTTCTTCAACCGGACCATTACCGGCAAGGCCATGAGCGCCTGCTCGGTCAATCGCGTCGCCGCCTCTCTGGTGGGGATCGACCCCGCCAAAATGGTGCTGCTCTCGTTTGCCTTGAGCGCCACGCTGGGCGCCGTGGCGGGAGCGGCGATCACCCCCATTGCGCTGATGGAATATGACCGGGGGCCCATGCTGGCCTTGAAGGGATTCTGCGCCGCGGTTTTGGGTGGGCTGGGCTTTGGCACCGGTGCGGTCGTTGCCGGCTTTCTCCTCGGACTGATCGAATCATTTACGACAGGCTTCATT
>CAIUXU010000200.1 GCA_903903205.1 uncultured Syntrophobacterales bacterium | reverse complement strand
GGCGCTGCAAGTGGAAAGCGTTTCCGGCACGGGAAGCCTCTTTACGATCCATGTTTCCTGCCCAATCGTCAGGGAGGCGGCGGAAATTATGGGGAGAGATTTGAAACCTCTCCTCGTTCATTCCCAAATTTCCGCTCCCGTGCGATTCACCGGCGTCAGGGCGCTGGTGGTGGAGGATCACGCGATCAACCGGGAAATTCTCGTCGAGCTCTTGCAGCAGCTTGGGATCGAAGCGGATGTGGCGGTAAACGGTCGGGAGGCCGTGGCGATGGTCCGCGCGAAAGAATATGATATCGTGTTTATGGACATCCAGATGCCGGAGATGGATGGGATCATGGCCACCCGGGAGATTCGGAAGCTGGACAAGGCCGGCGTTGACCGTCTGCCCATTCTCGCCATGACGGCCGACGCCCTGGCCGGAGACCGGGAGAGAAGTCTGGATGCCGGGATGAACGACCACCTCAACAAGCCGATCGATCCGGACGCCCTGGGCACGGCCCTGCGACAGTGGCTTCCTTTGGAAAAACACGCAGCCGTCGCCGCCGATGAGCCAGTGCCGGTTACAAATCCGGACTTCCCCCCCATCCCGCCTACACCGGCTCTGGATATGGAAAACGGGCTGAAGCGGCTGGGCGGCAACCGGGAACTCTACCTGAGGCTGCTGCGTGATTTCGTCGCCGATCATGGGGATACGCTCGAAAAACTGCTGCAGGAGCTGCGGACGGACCAGTGGGAAAACGCGCTTCACCGGATTCACACCATCCGCGGGGTTGCCGGGAATCTCGGCGGTAAGGCGCTGGAATCCGCCGCCGCAGAACTGGAAAAGGCCTGCCGGGCGGCGGGGAATGCGGGTGATGGCGTCTTTGCGCTGGGAGAACCTCTGCGCATATTTATCGACCGCCATGAGGCGCTGATTCTGGCGATCGGCGCCATCCTTGTCCAGCAGCCTGTTGTCGCGCAGGTCAAACCGGAGGGGCCTCCGGGGGATGTGACAGAATTGCGCCAATTGCTGGAACAGTTGCAGTGTTTTTTGGGGCGTAAAGAACCCCGCCCCTGCAATGAAATTTTGAAAACATTGCTGCAAAAGAGATGGCCGGAAGAGCAGAAGACCCTGCTTGCGGAGCTAAACCGCCTGGTCAACCGCTACCGCCTCCAGGAAGCCCTTGATTTACTGAACAAGGCTGTAGCGGAATAATGCAGATTACTTTTTGTCATCCCCGAATTCTCTTATCCCCGATAACAGCATTCGGGGACGGATATGGTTTTCGGGGACGGATATGGTTTTCGAGGTTTTTAAGGCATATCCCCGATAGAAGCACTCGAGGATGACAATCTCGTCACCCGGTAAATAGGGGGACACCTTGCGGCAAGTTGTCCCCCCTTTATTGACCACTCGAAGTGGTCCGGCGAAGTGAACAAAAAGCACCGGACAGCCCTAAATAAAATTGGATTTATCAACGAAATTAGAGTAATAATGGACCCACGGAAGCGATCCAATCCGGCCTGATCAAGATTCACACAATGTTTCATAAGTCCTTGATATTTGGAAGTGGGTTAACGATGATCAAGAAAGTCCATAATAAGCCCGGTTGCCTGAACAGGCCACTTCCACACAGCGGACGCAGTTCTACCCCCCCCCCCCCCATCTAACTTACTGTTTTTACAGAGGAATCTTCTTATATTCCGCCTGCAACCGTCCATCCGCTGCCCGGGCGCGGCCTGAGGCGTGGTTTTGTGCTGGATTGGCCAGCGTTCCAAAAGGACAAAACCATGACTGAGAAAGAACCCCGCAACGATCAAAGCAAAGGCGACCGGCAGATGACAACCACAACAGGCAGACTTCGAAAAACGGCCGGCGCAATTTTCGCATGGCGGTCACTCAGGGCAAGGGTGACGATCTTCACACTGGCCATTTTCCTGATCAGCATCTGGTCGTTGTCGTTCTTCGCCAGCCACACGCTGCACAACGATATGAAGAAGACGCTAAGCGACCAGCAATTTTCAGCAGTTTCCATTCTCGCGGCAGACATCAATGATGCGCTGGCCGACCGGTTGAAATTGCTGGAAATGGTTGCCGAACAAATTACTCCGACCATGCTGG
>CAIUXU010000199.1 GCA_903903205.1 uncultured Syntrophobacterales bacterium | reverse complement strand
CGTCGATGTTCTTCTGGTGCGGCTGGACCCGGGCGGCGCCCTGGATGCTTCGTTTGGAGCGGGGGGCGCGGTCCGCTTGCGGGGTCCATCGGCTCAGGACGGGTACGCCAACAGCCTGTCGGTGCAGCCCGACGGCCGGCTGGTGGTGACCGGAACTCTTGGGAAATCAGGTACATTTGACCTCTTCGCCGCACGCTTCCTTCCAGGGGGGCAGCTCGATACGGGATTCGGGACCGGCGGCTATTTTGTCTATGACGCTCCAAGCGATGGGGACGACTACGGATACGCCAGTTCAATCCTGGGAAACGGCTCAATCCTCATCGCCGGGACAAGCGGAAACGGACCCGTGACCGAGACCGTCGTCTTGCGCCTGACCAGCGACGGCCTGCCCGACGGCGGGTTTGGCCAGGCAGGCGCTGCCCGCTACAGTTTGAACTCCGCCGCAGAGACGACCGGTTATGGCATGGCGCTGCAGCAAGATGGAAGGATCATCGTCACCGGGAACACCATTTCTTCCGGAATTGAGCGTCTGTTCGTGATGAGGCTTCTTCCGTGAATAAAATTGAGGTGCATTATCAGGTGAAAAACAGCGTTTGCATCGATCGCCGGCTTGAACCCGGACAATACCGACTGGCGGAAGTTTTTGCCGATATCCGCACCTATGGCATTTTGACCGCCATCTTTGCCGACAGCGAAGAGATCGATCGGGTCATAACCGACATCAAGGTGTTTGTGGTTGACCAACCCTATGAGATGTATGTGAATAACGACGACGCCTCCATCACCATCGGCCTCACGCACCTGCGCCGCGCCTCGGATGAATTCCTCTATCTGGACATCATCCACGAGCTGTGCCATGTCAAACAGCACCTGCAGGGGAGGAATCTTTACGACAGAAGCAAGGCCTATGTGGATCGGGAGACCGAAATCGACGCCTACCGGATCACCGTGCAGGAGGCCCGCCGAATCGGTTTGAACGACGACGCCATCGTAAACTACCTCCACGTGTCGTGGATCACGCCGGAAGAGCACAAACGGCTTGCCCGCAGCCTGGATGTGGGGGGCGGCGAGGAATAGGTCTTACCCGGGTGGAGGAACCGTTATGTCGGTAACCCCTTTCATGAAGAAAGAATTGACTACGGGTGACGTTTGTGTACATAATATGATACACAACGGGAGGAGAGGACAATGAAATTTTTGAGCGTCCGGGATTTGAGAGGCAAGTCTGCACAAATCTGGAAAGAGCTGCCTGGCGAAAGAGAGATGGTTGTTACCAGCAATGGTCGGCCGATAGCCATTCTGGCAGCAATAACCGAGGAAAATCTTGAGGAATCACTATCAGCATTTCGCAGAGCACGTGCCGTTGAGGCCGTTGTTTCTCTCCAGCGGAAATCTGTAGAGATGGGAACGGACAGGATTTCGTGGGATGAAATCAATGCCGAAATTCAATGTGTTCGTGAAAAGCGGGCCTGATGGAAATTGTCATTGACACCAATGTTCTTGTATCGGGTCTTTTATCGCCCTTCGGTGCTTGTGGCGAAATCATACGCATGATCTCCGCCGGTGAACTGATGCTTTCCTTTGATGCCAGGTTGCTATCAGAATACAACGAGGTTCTGCGACGCCCGAAGTTTGGTTTTGAAGAAGAAAAGGTAGCCGCGCTTCTTGACTATATTGTGTATCGTGGCCGGGCTGTTGCGCCTTCCCCTCTTTCTCAATCGCTTCCTGATCCGGATGATGAACCGTTTCTCGAAGTTACCATGGCGAGTCCTGCTGTCTGCCTTGTTACGGGAAATCAAAAACATTTCCCTGCTGAACAATGCCAAGACACTAAAGTCATTTCACCCGATGAGTTTTTAATTTTCTTCAAAAATCAGCAGCAAGATTGAAGGAGAGGGCAAAGATGGCGACAAATGAAACTTACACTCCGTTTGTGGTGAGCTGCGAGCCTGTCGAGCAGTCGAACCATCAACTTTACCCGATCAACCTCAATGAACTCTTGCCCGATCCGGACCAGCCGCGCAAGTATATGGACATGACCGCATCGACGGACGAGGGGCGGGAAAGCTTCCGTGTTACCCTCACCGAGATCGCCGAGCGCTGCGCTGGCATGACGGTTTCCCCCTCCTTTTTCAGAGGGCAAAACTTTTGGAGCGTCGCGAATTCGTTAATAAGATCGTAGCCTTCCGAATGCCGGCGCGCCGGCATTGATTTTAAAACCCGGGGCTGCCGCCGGGGTTTTGGATGAACAAAGGGGTTGATGTTCTGCCGACAGGAAGCAGGTTAAGGTGTCCCCGGAATATTCCATGCACCCCTTTTTAGGGGATGGGGGATCATTAATGAAAGATACATGTTGATATTTCAGATTGTTAAAGTTATTCTCCCTGCCAAGGCAGATAAAATCGGTGAGATTGGAGGACCCTCAACGGTCTTGAGGTAATGCACCCCGAGGTGTCGAGCATCCATTGTAAAACGCTATGATATTGGACATTCTGCTAACATTTGCCGGGAACCGGGACCCTTTCAATCCCGAAGTCGTCAAGGACGTCTTCACCGACGGACCGGTCCTTACGCTGCTTGCGGAGCGCTCGTTTGCCGCCGTCCATATCTTCACGACGCCGAACACCCTGCCCAACGCCCAGAAACTTCAACAGGAGATCGCCGCACGGACCGGGAATTGCCGCACAAGAATCCACAATATCGACATCCCTGATCCCACCGATTACGAGGCCCTTTTTCTGCGCATGAGCGGACTCTGCCGAGAGATTCTGGACGAATATCGGGATCAGAAGCCGGCATATTTTATCGCCACGGCCTCCGGAACGCCGCAGATGCAAACTGTATGGTTCCTCCTGTCCCAGTCGGGCCTGGTGCCCGCCACGCTCCTCAAAATCACGCCTCCGCGCTTCCTGAGACCCGGCCAGAAGGCCGTCTCAGAGATCCGTCTCTCGCTGGAATCCTTTCCCCGGATCACGTTGCCGTCGCCGGAAACACTGGAGATCGCCGCAACCTATCTGCGCAAGGAAAAGCTGGAGGCCGAGCGGGAGGAGTTGGTCCGGGAATTTTCGGGCCTCCAGATGATAGGCCGGAGCCCGGCCCTGGCGAAAGTCATGGAGACCGTCCGTGCCGCCGCCCGTTACGATTCGGCCGTCCTGATCCAGGGTGAAACGGGAACGGGCAAGGAACTCGTCGCCAGGGCAATCCATTTCAACAGCGCCCGCAAGACGGAACCGATGATCACCGTGAACTGCGCCGCCATCCCCGAAACCCTGGTGGAGAGCGAACTGTTTGGCCATGAGAAGGGGGCTTTTACCGGGGCCGACCGGCAGAAGAAGGGGAAATTCGAGCTCGCCGACCGGGGGACGATCTTCCTCGACGAGATCGGAGATATGCCCCTGCCCGCTCAGGCGAAGATCCTGCGCGTCCTGCAGGACAAGGCCATCACTCGTGTCGGCGGTGACAAAATGATTCCGGCCGACGTCCGGGTCATCGCCGCCACGAACCGGAACTTGGCTGGCCTGATCACCGAGGGAAAATTCCGGGAGGATCTCTACTACCGGCTCCGAGTGATCGACATCCCCGTTCCAGCCCTGCGGGAGCGCCGCGAGGACATCCCGCTCCTCATGGAATATTTCCTCGATCGGCACAACGGCCGCTACCGCCAGAAGAAGCAGTTCAACCGGGATGCGATGCGACGCATCCTCGAATATTCCTGGCCAGGAAACGTCCGCGAGTTGGAAAACGCCGTTGAGAGGGCTTTCGTCCTCTCCGAAGGCAATGTTATCAAGGAGACCGACCTGCCACCGGAGATCCTTTCAGCGCCCTCCGTTCTTTCTACGACATCCGGCGGGAAAGCTAAACCAGTGCAGCCATCCGTGACCGATGCCTGCAAAATTTCGATTCCGTCCGAGGGCTTGAACCTGGACGACTCCCTCCACGACCTGGAAAAGGCGTGTTACGAAGAGGCGATCCAGCGCAAGGACGGTAACCGGGAGGCTGCGGCCCGCCTTCTCGGTGTCAGACCCCACACCTTCCGCAAGCGGGCCAAAGAGAAGTTTGATCTTTAGGCTTGGAAGATAGCTGTTGATATTTCAGAAGCTTTAGTTCATCATTTTTCTCGTGAGGTTGATTGTAGCAGGCGAGGTTGATCATAGATACCGATCCGCAAAAAGCAGCAGATATGATGGAGGATCTTGATGATATGATTCTTGAAAAACCGGACCGGCCCGATCCTGAGCTGGATAAGATATGGGCAGAGGAAGCGACAAAACGGTGGGCTGCCTATAAAGAAGGTCGGCTCAAGGCGATTCCCTATGACGAGGTGATGGCGAGGTAGAGCGATCGATGAGGGGAAGACAAAATAGGCCTGAAAACGTAAGATTTATTACCAAAACAGTGATATCGGTTACTAAAGGATTTATGGAGGCGCATG
>CAIUXU010000198.1 GCA_903903205.1 uncultured Syntrophobacterales bacterium | reverse complement strand
GTTGGTTTTCTCACTCCTTGCGAATAAACTGTTTGCCCGGCATCTGCCGGATGTGACCGCCTAGCTCCAAAATAAGCAGGGCGTTGAGTACCTCCTGGGCTGTGAAGCCGGAGGACGATATCAATGTGTCGATATTCACAGGATGAAATGTGATCAAGGACATTAGTTTGTTTTCTTTATCCCCCAGACCGGCGACATCGCCCCTCAAAATGGGAGTGAGGGGCGATTCCCGGTCGGGTATAAGGGCTTCGGGTGGGAGAGCCGTCGATGTTTCAACAAAAACCACTGGAGGGTTCCCGACCTGGGGCAAGATCTCTTCAAGAATATCTTCCACGTTTTCGATCAGCATGGCCCCCTGCTTGATCAGGCGATGCGTTCCCCGGGAGCCAGCAGCGCCGATCTCTCCGGGAACGGCGAAGACCGAGCGTCCCTGTTCGGCGGCAATGCGCGCCGTGATCAGAGAACCACTCTTTTCACCGGCTTCCACGATAACAACCCCCAAGGAGATTCCGCTGATGAGCCGATTCCGAGACGGGAAATTGGGCGCGTTGGGTGGAGTGCCGAACGGAAACTCCGAGACAAGGGCGCCATTGAGCGCGACGGTCGCCGCCAGCTCCTCGTTTTCCGGCGGGTAGACAATATCGAGACCGCAGCCCAGTACGGCGATGGTCCTCCCTTTCCCGGCAAGGGCGCCACGGTGAGCCGCTGCATCAATTCCACGTGCGAGGCCGCTAACGATGGTGATCCCTTTGAGGGCCAGTTCGCGGCTGATCTTCTCCGTGGTGTAGCGGCCATAAACGGAGGCAAGACGCGATCCGACGACCGCCACAAAAATCTCAGCCGTGCAGAGCGAACCTTTCACGTAGAGAAAGGGTGGGTAATCGTAGATGTTCAGCAGGTTCGGGGGATAGAGAGGATTGTCACAGGTGACGATATCAACGCCGAGTTCGGCTGCCCGTTCAATTTCCCGCTCGGCCATCTTCCAGTTGGAGAAGGAGCGAATGTGATCCGCCGTCTTCGGCCCGATTCCCGGGATGACCTGGAGGGTCTGCGCGGTTGCGGAAAAGACCGCTCGCGGTGAAGAAAAGGCTTGAAGCAGGGTCCGGAAAGCAACGCAACCCACCTCTTCAACCGCCCTGAGAGCGATCCAGTACTTCAGTGATTCCTGATCCATCTCTTCATCCCATTCGCTTCTTACAATTTGAAATCACAGCCGATATATCTAAAGAAAGGGCGAAACGGCGCCGAAAGATATATCGAAGTTCTGCGGGGTGTCAAGCTATTTCATGGCGGAAAAGCGTTGCGTTCTTCGGGTTTTTCGATTAGATATCGACACATGACAGGTTATGGAGTCTTTATGGCAATACGCTTATTAACCGCGCTGCTGCTTATCTGGGTAGGGCTCTCGACAGCTGCCCTCGCGCAGGGCGCTGCGGGAATGACGCCGTCCGGTAATGGTCGGGATTCCCTTCGTCCGGCCATGATCATCACTCCGGGTGAGATTGAGCTTGGGGTCCTGAGTCCGGGAGATGACGCGAAAGCAATCTTTTATGTGAAGAATGCGGGTTCGGGAAAACAGAGTGTAACCGTCACTGGACCGGAAGGGTGGACCCCGACAGGGAATCAGAATCTCCCTGCAACCGTCGGAGAGGATCCTGAAATATTTAGGGTCCATCTCATTTATGCCAAAGAAGTTGGTCAGGGGAAGAATCGAAGCTGTTCAATGATCCTTCGTTTGGAAGCAGCAGGGCAGACCGCGGCCTTTCGACGTGATGTTCCCGCAGGGGATCTGCGAGAAGCAATACGCATTGCTTCCCCCGACGGTTCTCAGACAGTTGTCTTCCATGCACGCCTTGCGGAACTGCCATCCGCTCCCCGCCTGGATGCTGAGCCCATCCGGATCGATTTTGGGACAGTCCGTGCCGGGGAATCGATTACGAAGCGTATCCTTGTAAAGAACCGGGGACGGGAGTCATTGAAATGGAAGGTGGGTGTTGCGGGAACAAAAGGGATGCCTGCAATGGCGCCGCCGCCGGTGGGGCGCTACGTCTCGTTTCGTCACGAGACTGCCGTCGCAGGCGCGTCTACATTAGCCGGACAAATTCGTGATGGTTTGGAACTTTCCGGAACATGGACGGAAGAGGGCGGCTATCCCTCAGGGCAGAGTGAACAGAATACGCTGCGTTACCGGTTCACCGGGACCGGCATCCGTCTCTACTTTTGGAAATCACCGGACAGCGGACCGTTCACCGTCTTCATCGACGAGCAATTTGTTGATATCATAGATGGTTCATCGGATCGTCGGGAGCGGGCGGAGGCCCTCATCGCAGAAGCCTTGGCCGACGGCCCTCATCTGCTCACTATCGTCAACGGGGGTGGAAAAGTGACGCTGGAAGGAGTACATCTCTTCGGCAAGCCGATCCAGAGGGGGCCTCGCGGGTGGGTCACCGCTTTCCCGGATAGTGGAGTGACCAACAGGGAAACCGATTATATCAATGTCGCCCTCAACACGCGTCATCTTATGCCCGGTATTTACGGGGAACACATCTTATTTATCTCCAATGGCGGTGAGGCGGACATACAGATGTTTCTTGATGTAGCGATGGAGACGCAGCCCAAGTATCTGGATGTCCACCGTTATCTCGCCGGTTACGATTATTTCTACACTTCAAACCCGCAAGTCGAGGCCGCCAGGATTCAGGTGAAGGGATACCGGTACACCGGGATTGCTTTCCGTCTTTTTGCCCCAGGGACGCCGGGCACGACTGATTTCTTCCGCTGGTTCAACCCATTGAAAGGAGATCACTATTACTCATACGATCCGAAGGGCGGGAAGCCGCTTCCGGGATATCTTTTCGAGGGTTCAATCGGGAACATCGGAACTTCGCGGCTGACCGGCGCAAAGGAGCTATACCGCTGGTTTAACCCGACAACGAACGGCCATTTTTACACGACGGACCAGAGCGGAGAGGGGATTACCAAGAAGGGATATCGATTCGACGGGATTGCAGGATTTGTCCGTTGAACGGAGCAATAAAAAAGTCTGAATTCATCGCTTGACAAAGGAAGGCAAACGGATTATATGCCACCTGCTTTTAAGAGAGACTGAACGCAGTGCGTCCCGAGGACAAGCGCCTGTAGCTCAGCTGGATAGAGCAACGGACTTCTAATCCGTGGGTCGAGAGTTCGAATCCCTCCAGGCGCACCAGGCATGGATGGTGGGTGTAGCTCAGTTGGTTAGAGTGCCGGGTTGTGGCCCCGGAGGCCGAGGGTTCAAATCCCTTCACTCACCCCATTATTGCATCCGGCCGCGACAGGAAATGGAACAAGCGCCCGTAGCTCAGCTGGATAGAGTCGCAGACTTCGAATCTGTTGGTCGTAGGTTCGAATCCTACCGGGCGCACCAGATTTGTTTTAGGTAATAACGACCCAATTTGGGCCCTTAGCTCAGCTGGTAGAGCAACTGACTCTTAATCAGTAGGTTGTCGGTTCGACCCCGACAGGGCTCACCAAATCAAAAAAAGGGGTTACGGAGAAAAAGCCGTAACCCCTTTTTTATTTACTGGTGATATTTACCACTCCTTTACCATTTTGGAAATTTTCAGGTCATTTTCCTCTGGCAGGTGATCCATAGATATCTGCTCCTCGGACAGGGTTCATACCCCATACTTCTTTGTGGTTACAGAGCGAATGAAAAAAGATACGCCGCTACATACATTTCCACGGCACCTTATTTGGCTGCTTGCAGGCCTGACGCTTGGCTGGGGACTCAACTGGCCAATCACGAAGGTGGTGCTGTCTGAGATGGCGCCGATGCACTCTCGGACCCTTTGCCTTTCCTTCGGAGTCGTTGGTCTTTTCACGATTGCCGGCATTAGCGGCCTGCCAATACGTATTCCGAAGGGGCAATGGCTGCGAACGATAGCCATTTCGCTTATCGGCACGTTGGGATGGAACTTATTTTCCGTCTATGGCATCCAGATGATGGCGTCGGGCAGGGCAGCCATTCTCGCTTATACCATGCCAATCTGGAGCGTTATCATTGCGACCTGGCTTCTGAAAGAACCCTTTACCAAGCGACGGGCACTCGGTTGTGCGCTGGGGGGCGCAGGTTTGCTGCTTCTTCTCGGGGAAGAGATTCAGGCTGTGGGGCGCTCGCCGATCGGCGCGATACTTATGGTCGGCGCTGCGGTAAGCTGGGCCATCGGTACTATCATGATGAAGCGCTGGCCCGTCACCCTGCCCGCTACGACCTACACTGCATGGCAGTTGCTGATCAGCGTGCCCCCGATCATGCTTTTTGCAATCACCTTCGAGAGCGGGACTTTCAATCCGTTTGCTCTGTCTCTTTGGCCGATGCTTGGGGTATTCTATATTTCTTCAGTGGTATTCATTTTCTGCTACTGGGCTTGGACGAGGATCGTACTCATCGCGCCGGTCGGCGTCTCCAGCCTATCGATTATGATGTCCCCGGTGGTCGGCGTGTTCAGCGGGATGCTGTTGCTGGGGGAGACACCCCGTTGGCAGGACTATGCGGCGCTTGTCCTGATAGTGACTTCTCTGGCCACGGTTCTGTTGCCGGCCAAGCCGATGACAGCGTATTTGAATAAATAGCGACTCAAGCCCCGTGGGGCGGTTTATCAGGGAGTAACTTGTTGTTTGTTTGCACTAATAGGCTATCGTCAAAACGTCAGCTGCTGGGGTATTACCTATCTCTTTCTGACTTGAGAGAGGGCGCCGTCATTTGATGAGACAGATGCCACGTTCACGGTCCTGAAAATAGACCCGGCAGTGTTTCCCCCTGTTGGTCCTCTCGAAAAACATCTCTCCGTTGTTCCGGCATTCCGGACAGCACCTTCCGGGCAGGATGACGGCGAAGACGCTGTTTCCGGTATCGGCGACCGACTCAATCATGACGAGCCCGCCACAGTCATTGCAGACACGGACCGTTTCCTCTTGTCGCTCGCTGATGTTGTCTGTGTCATAATAGATCGATTTTTTTCGTTTCATATAACGGTTCGTGCCGATGAGTCTTTTTTTCATCCCCTGCCGGTCCCTCCAGAGGCCCATCACCGCATTCACTTCCTCTTCGATGGCTGTCGTAATGTCGGATGACTGGCGAAGGGCGCGAGGGTCGTAATCCGGTTCGCGGACGTGGCTGTAATCGAGCCCGGCCATCGCCAGGATGATGCCGAGATTGACGTATGGCAGCGCCTTTTCGATGGAATAGCCCCCCTCCAGTACACAGATGTCCGGGGCGAGCCTTTCGTTGAGGAGGGCGTACCCCTGGGCGGAGATGCGCATGTTTGTAATCGGATCGGTGTAGTGGTTGTCCTGACCGGCGGAGTTGATGATCAGGTCCGGCTTGAATTCGTCCAGGATGGGCAGGATCGCGCGGTCGAGAACCATCAGGAACCCCTCATCCGAGGTGTGCGGGGGGAGCGGGATGTTGATGGTCGATCCGAGCGCGTTTGGCCCGCCGAGCTCGTCGCGGAAGCCGGATCCCGGGTAGAGCGTCCGTCCGTCCTGGTGGATGGAGATGCAGAGGGTGTCCGGGTCGTTCCAGTAGATGTCCTGGGTCCCGTCGCCGTGGTGGCAGTCGGTATCCACGATGGCGATCCGCTTCGGGCCATAATGACGGCGGATGTATTCGATCATGATCGCTTCGATATTGACGTTGCAGAAGCCGCGGGCGCCATGGACGACCAGCATGGCGTGATGGCCCGGAGGCCGGACCAGCGCAAAGGCGTTGTCGACTTCGCCGGAGAGGACCTTCTGCGCTGCGGTAATGGCGCCGCCCGCCGAGACCAGGTGCGATTCCGTGACGACGTCCATTACATCGGGGACGCAGATGTGCGCCCGGTTTATATCCTCTGCCGTCGCGATCCCCGGTTTGTATTCAAGGATGTTATCAAAATCGAGGAGGCCTTCCTCGATGACCTGATCCTGGGTATAGAGGAGGCGCTCCTCCCGTTCGGGGTGGCTGGGTGAGATGGCCCAGTCGAAGGCGGGGAAAAAAATCAGACCCGTTCGTTTTTTCGCTCTTATCGGCATAAGGTTTCCCCCCGTTTAAGGTCGGCGATACAGCCCGGCTTGACTTGAACTTTCACCCTGATGTTTTTCCCGGAGGTGTGGTACTCGCGGACCATGTTGAATTCCTGGGCCTCAACCACTTCGATCTCCGGTTCCCTTTCGGCTGCGCCCATGCCAAGGATCTTCTCACGGAGCTTTTCCCTGCCGATGCGGACGGCGTCATCCATTGTGAAATCGCGTGGAATAGGGGTCTGGAAACCCTCTTCCGCGATGGTCAGTGTCCGCTGCTCGGTGTCTGCAAGCAGGGTCATCTCCGCCGTCGTCCGGGCCAAGGCTGCCCCGATGGCATTGGCCACCTCCGCATGAATGGGGATATGCACTTCACAGTCAAGCAACCTGCCCAGCTCTGGCGCGAGCGGGCCTGCGGGTCCACCAACGACATAGAGCGTCCGGGGATTCAGCTTCTTGCCCTCAAGGATTTCATGGATGGTATAGACCGGCTGGTTGTTGATCTCATTGAGAACAGCACGGACATGTCCGGCGATGTTCCGGCAAGTATCTTCAACGATGGTCCGGGCCGCTTCGACGACCGTGCAACTCAGTGCGGCGGCGAGGGGGGCGAGGGCAGCGGCAGCCTTTTCCGCATCGCCGATGACGGTCATTCCGAGAACAATCATCGCATCCGTCGGCGTCGGGAACGACCCTCCGCAAGCTGCAGCGGGGCCTTCGCGTTCCGGTCCGATGGAGATTTTCCCATCCCGAACGCGAACGACGCTGTCGCCGCCTACGCCGATTGACTTGGTCCGCAATCCCCGGATCAGTGTGCGATGGCCTTCAATGTTAACGCCGAAGGGTTCGAAGAGGGGGACCCCG
>CAIUXU010000197.1 GCA_903903205.1 uncultured Syntrophobacterales bacterium | reverse complement strand
TCACTTGAAATTGTACCCACGCCTATCAACACCTCGCCAACAAACGGCTACCAGATGATCTAGTCGCGCAATCTTCTTTCCGCGTGAGGTCAGGAGCAGGTCCTCGCCGGCCGTGACCATGCCGAGATAGGCGGGCAGGTTGTTTCGAAGCTCAGTAACGTTGACTTCTTTCATGAAATCCTCCGTGCTGAAATCTTGATTGCCTCGGTTGTGGCAAGTCCCGGTCGTTTGAAGACTTGTTCAGAATCTGCCTTCAATTCCCCTTCGATCCGCAAGGTTATGGTTGCGTTTTTTGGCATGGCAGCAACTCCGGGGTGTGCAGTAACGTACTCATGTAGAGGGACATTTGCAAGCAGTTTTATCGTCGGCAGTCAGGGTGCTTCAGGCGGAAACCGTAACGCACCGATACAAAGGAGCGGTGCGTCTCGACGCACCCTACGTCTGGATCAAGAGCAGTGCGCAGCCCCGGCCAAAACATGAGCGGCCCACTGGTTGAGGCTTTTGCCCTCGCTTTCGGCCACCATGATCGCGGCGGAATAAGTTTCAGATAAAAAGGTGACAGATGCATTTTTATGAAGCAAATTCCAAAAATTCCTTCCAGATTTGGGGCCACCAACGTTGGTGTTGAGTCTTCGCCTACCTGATAAAACGGACATCAACTGGCAGCGTTCCGGCAGCAAGTAGTGGATCAAACTCCTGGTGATCGGAGGTAACCAGAACCGCCTGCTCCCTTTCTGCCAGGGTAACGGCAAAGGTGTCGGCAAGAGAAATACGTCCCCGCGCCTTTAAATGTCCTGCCTTTTTCCAGAACCCGACATCCATATCATCGCGGAGCAACAACCCGCACGCCGTAAGATCGGCAAGCATCTGATCCGCCTGCGCCTCATCATAGTTGCGAAGGCAGTCGTAGTAAACCTCACAAAGATTGACGGCATGGACAAAGCAGCGGCATGCTTCATCGGCGAGCAGGGTGCGAACATCCTCACCGCCGGGTTCGTTCCGCAGCAGGGCAATCAGGGCACAGGCATCCAGGACACAGGTCGTCATTGGTGCAGTTTTCTCCCTTCATCATCGATCTCCGCCTGCTTGATCCTCGCAAACTCTTCACTGGGGGTAATACAGGCGTATTTTCCCATAATGGCATCAAGGGTGGTTTTGCGGTCAACAGAGAGTGGCGCCCCCTCCGATCGTCGCTCGTCCAACTGGACGGGAAACGGTATCCCCCGGCGATTGCGCACGGCGCTTAAAAAGATCTTGATCGCCTCGGTTGTGGTAAGTCCCAATCTTCTGAAGATCTGTTCCGAATCTGCTTTCAAATCCCCCGCGATCCGCAGGGTGATGGTTGCGCTTTTAGGCATGGCAGCACCTCCTTTGTGTACTGCGAATGTACTTAAGTAGCTGGACATTTGCAAGCAGTTTTATAGTTGGCAGTCAGGGTGCGTTAGGCGGAAACCGTGACGCGCCGATAAAAAGGAGCGGTGCGTCTCGACGCGCCCTACGTCTGGATCAAGAGCAGTGGCAGCTTCGGCCAAAACATGAGCGGCCCACTGGTTAAGGCTTTTGCCCTTGCTTTCGGTCACCATGATCGCTGCGGAATAAATTTCCGGCGGCACTCGCAGCAATACCTTGCCGAAGACCGGTTTGTTGGGTTGACGGCTTAGAAGAACTTACGGAAATAGTTCCGCGCTGCACCTTGAAGGAAAACCGCATTGGTCATTCCGTTCTTCCCCCAATTCCAGCCATTACGCGGTCCATTGATGTATAAGAACTCAACGAAATCAGGGTTGAGCTCCACATCGCCTTGATAACGATGGAAGAACCTGATAGATTGCCCGCCATGAAGATCAGGGAGCGTGAGGAAAGGAGTTGCGTTTTTGGGGAGGTGGTCATTACGCATGCCGTTCGGACGCCGATCGGACGGATCGGCGGCAGTTTGCGGGATATTCCGGAGAAGGAGCTGGGGCGCCTTGTTCTGGAAGAGCTGCTCAGGAGGTCCGGATTGGCGGGAGGAGAGATTGACCATGTGATTCTGGGGCATGTCCGGCAGAGTTCGGACCCATCCAATACGGCGCGGGTTGTGGCGCTGATGGCGGGCATCCCGGAGAGTGTTCCGGCCTATACGGTCCACCGCCAGTGCGGCTCCGGACTCCAGGCCGTCATGGACGCTGCTCAGATGATCCGCGCCGGGGAGGCGGATATCGTCGTGGCGGGGGGGACGGAGAGCATGAGCCAGATTCCCTTTGAGATTCGGGATTCCCGCTATGCCTTCGATGCAAAACGGCGTGAAATCATTGACGCGATCCCGGCTCAGGAAATGGGGGCGCAACCGGCGGCCTGTTACGGGATCGTTACCACGGCGCAAGTGGCGGCGAATCTGGTGCATGAGGTTTCGTGGCTGGCCCCGCCGGCCGATGGGGGCGGCGCTGCTTGCGAGGGCCGTCCATGCGCTTCGTTGCCGGAGTGCCCGGACCGCCATGGTTGCGCTCGGAGCGGAGGGAGGGCAGGGGATGGCCATGGTCTTGAGGAATCCCGGTTAAAGGGAGCCAAATCAATTGCGAGCGGATACGGCATAATCAAGGAGGAAGGAACGTGGAGATCAAGCGGATCATGGTGATCGGCGCCGGATTCATGGGGTCCGGCATCGCGCAGGTGATGGCTGCCGCGGGATATGACGTGGCGCTAAGGGATATTACAGAGGAATTCACCCGGAATGGGGTGGCCGTCATCGAGAAGAACCTGGCCGGAAGTGTCGCCAAAGGCAAGATCACCGAGGCGGACAAGGCGGCGACCCTGGGGCGGATCATCGCGACGACGGAACTGACCTCGGCAAAGGATTGCGATCTCGTCATTGAGGCGATCATCGAGAACAAACAGGTGAAGATGGACCTCTATCGGCAACTGGAGGAGATTTGCCCTCCGCACGTCCTTTTTGTCAGCAACACCTCATCCATTCCGATTACGGAGCTGGCGACGGCGACAAAGCGGCCGGACCGGTTCGCGGGTATGCACTTTTTCAGCCCTGTGCCGGTTATGAAACTGGTGGAGATTATCCAGGGGCTCAAGACGGCGGATGGGACGGTCCAGACCATCAAGGAGATCACCGACAGGATCGGAAAGGTCGGTGTATTCGTCAAGGACGGACCGGGATTCCTGGTGAACCGCGTCAATGCGGCGTTGCGCAATGAGGTGTACAACTGTCTTGCGGAAGGGGTCGCCACAATTGAGGATATCGACAAGGCGCTGAAGTTTGGCCTGGGCCATCCGATGGGGCCGTTTGAGCTGGGGGATTTTGTCGGCCTCGATATCGGGCTTGCCGTCGCGGAGACCCTCTGGGAAAACTTCAAGGATCCCAAATGGCGGCCCGCCCTTTCCCTCCGGAAGCTCGTTGCCTCGGGCGACCTGGGACGCAAGACGGGCAAGGGGTGGTACGACTACACGGGCGGTGAGAAAAAACCGCGAACGGACATCAACCTATAAATAAATCAGGAGGTTTATCATGAAAATGGTTCCCAGACTTACCCTCGACGATGCCCGCGTGATGATGGGCGCGGCAGAGGCCAAGGCGCATGAGATCGGCGTCGATATGGACATTGCGATCACCGACGACGGCGGCGCACTGCTGATGTTTCACCGCATGGACAATGCGCGGATCACCAGCATCGATATCGCGATCAGCAAGGCCTTTACGGCGGCGGCGGCGCGCAAATCAACGCGGGCCTACGGCCAGACCAGCCAGCCGGGCGGACCATCATACGGCATCCATGTGAGCAACCAGGGACGCTTCATGATCGTTGCCGGCGGACTCCCCGTTTTTTGCGACGGCCAGATTGTCGGCGGCATCGGATGCAGCTCGGGCCACTGTGATCAGGATGAAGTGGTTTCGCAGGCCGGGGTGGATGCGCTGATGGAGAGGCTGAAGAAGTGAGGGAAAAAAGTTCTGAGGACTGAGTAAAAGCACTCAGCACTCAGCACTCAGCACTTTCTTAGGGGAGAAAGGACGTTGCGGCATGGCAAAGAGGGAAGGCATCGAAAAACAATCATGGAAACCAGGAAACGTCCTCTCTCCGGCGCCGCCGGTCCTGGTGAGCTGCGGCGGGACGAAGGGGTGGAAGCAAAATCTGATTACGATCGCGTGGGCGGGAAACGTCTGCAGCGATCCGCCCATGCTGTCGATCTCCGTCCGGCCCGAACGCTATTCTTTTGAGATTATCCGAACCACACGTGAATTTGTGGTGAACGTCCCCTCACTCAAGCAGGCGAGGGCGGTGGACTGGTGCGGCGTGGTATCCGGCCGCAGCGAGGACAAGTTTGCCGGTGCGGGGCTGACGCCGGCCCTGGCCCTGAAGGTCAGTCCACCGATCGTGCTGGAGTGCCCAATCAACATTGAATGCCGGGTAAAAGAGTCCCTGGTGCTGGGCACGCATACGATGTTTGTGGCGGAGGTGGTCGCCGTGCAGGTCTCCGCCGATCTGCTGGACGGCAAGGGGCGCCTCCGGCTGGAGAAATGCGGCCTGCTCGCCTACGCCCACGGGGAGTATTTCGTGCTTGGGCGCCGCATCGGGAAATTTGGTTTCTCCGTCCGGAAACGTAGCCGCTGAATCGAAACGACCTTGGAAAGCCTGTAACATTCCCCCAGAGGACCTCCTAACCGGGAAGGAAAACAGCTTGTCGTCGCTTTTCACCTTGGGTCAGGAGGTTGCAGTGAAAAAACTGGGGTGTCGCGTTTCGGTGATCATTCCCGTATTTTGCGAATCGGCCATCATCAATGAAACGATTCAAGCCGTCCGCCTTCTGAAAGGTGGGGATACCGCGGAGATTATCGTAGTCGATGGGCAGGCGGAAGCGGAAACCGTTGCGGCGATACGGGACAACACGGTGCAGAAACTCTGTTCCGAAAAAGGCCGGGGCAGACAGTTTAACCGGGGCGCGGCAAGCGCCAAGGGCGATGTTTTGCTCTTCCTCCATGCGGACACCATTCTGCCGACCTCCGCCTTTGAACGGCTCGCCGAAGCGATGCGCGACGAAAGCTGCGTCGGCGGCGCCTTCTCTCTGCGTATCGATTCCCCACGGGCGGCCTTCCGGGTCATCGAAACGGTGGCCAACCTGCGGTCACGCTTGATGAAAATCCCGTACGGGGATCAGGCGATCTTCATCCGGACCTCCTGTTATTGGAGACTCGGAGGGTTCCGCGAGATCCCGATCATGGAAGATGTGGATTTCATGCGGCGGATCAAACGTAACGCGGGAAAAATCATCATTTCCCCGGAGCCGGTGATCACTTCGGCGCGCCGCTGGGAAAAAGAGGGTATCCTTTTCGGTACATTGCGAAATTGGCTTCTGGTTATCCTTTACCTCTGCGGGGTTGCACCGGAGAGGCTCGCCCGTTTTTACCGCTAGGTATGACCGTTATGGCGCTGCATTCTCCGAAGGAATCGAACCGCTGCCTGGTTGTCTTTCTCCGTTACCCTGAGCCGGGCAAGGTCAAAACCAGGTTGGCCAAGACTTGCGGCGACCCGTTCGCAGCGGAACTTTATG
Source organism: uncultured Syntrophobacterales bacterium (assembly GCA_903903205.1). Lineage (GTDB taxonomy): Bacteria > Desulfobacterota > Syntrophia > Syntrophales > UBA5619 > UBA5619. The sequence goes on along the minus strand of CAIUXU010000197.1, from coordinate 13,157 downwards.
GATATTTCGTGGACGATCTGCTGGAGGCGCTGGCGCCGGGAAGCTACCATCTGGAGCTCTTTTTCACCCCTGCGGAAAGGGAGACGGAGATCAGGCAGCGATTTGGCGCTCGATACTGCTACTCCCCCCAGGAAGGAGAAGGGCTTGGAGAACGGATGGAAAAGGCTTTTCGCGCCTGTTTTGCGAAGGGATTTTCCACGGCCATTCTTATCGGGAGCGACGCCCCGGATTTGACCACGGAGTTTATCGATCAGGCCTTTCTGGCGCTGGAGAACGGACAGGACGCCGTTGTCGGACCCGCGTTCGACGGCGGTTACTATCTGATCGGCTTTCGCTCCGCGATGTTTGATCCCGCTGTTTTCAGCGGAATGCGCTGGGGAGAAAACAGCGTCTTTGAAAATACCTTGAACCACCTCCAGGCGCGGAAATATCGGATCCACCTGGCGCCGGTATGGCATGATATCGATACGGGGAAGGATCTGGAAAACCTCCAGGCCAGGCACGCAAACACCGCATTCAGCCGTTCGCGGACCATGACCTTTCTGCAAAATCGCCTGGGACAAGAATGACGCCGCCTGAACTCAGGCGGTCATGGTTCCACCTCAGGTGAAGCCGCTTCCCGCCGTGCAGGCGTAACAGTGGTTGTCGGTGGCAATCGGGCTTCCATAGATCGGCGCCCCGTCCATCTCTGATATGTGGGTTCTTACCCCTCCCAGGTCAAGACCGCGGGCCAGGTTGAAGTCGCAATCGTGGAGATAACCATCCCAATCGACGGAGATCAAGCTGCGGCACATCAGGGAGGATACGGAGTCAGGGTTGAAGCGGTCGCTCAGTTTCATGAGGTAGCCGGCCAGATTTCCGGTCTGCTCAAGCTGGCGGCGAAACCTCCCGAGGGGTACGTTGCCGAACAGGAAAAGGTGGTGGAAGGAGATGCCCCATTTGCTGTCCAGAAGGTCACGGAACTGCTTTTCTACCTGCGCCTGCGAAAGGGATGGCAGAAAGGCGTTCGGCGGATTTGAAACGAGATCCAGTTCAAGACCGGTATCCGGAATGCCGTAGCCGATGGCATTCAGTTCCCTCAGGGAGGCAATGATCCGCTTGAAGACACCTTTCCCCCGTTGTTCGTCCGTTTGATGCAAATTCAGCGAAGGAAAGGAGGCGATCATGATGACGCCGTGATCCTGGCACAGCCGTGTCAGGCGTTTCCAGGCCTCTCCATGCAGCGCGGTGAGGTTGGTCCTCAGCAAAACCCTTTTTGCCAGCGGCGCAAATCCTTCGATTATCTCCCTGATTTGCGCATGGAGCTCCGGCGCCCCCCCGGTGATGTCGATCGTTTCAAAACGGTTTTTTGCCGCATACGACAGAACTTGGGACAGCGTTTCGGCATTCATCGTCTCACGCCGGTCCGGACCGGCATCGAGATGGCAGTGGCTGCAGCGGAGATTGCAGACGAGGCCAACATTGACCTGCAGCGTGGTCGTTTTTTCCCGCTGCACAAAGAGCCCGTGACCGGCGATTGTTTCGCCGAACGGTCGGGGTTCACCCATCCCGGGCAAGGGTTGAACGGCGCATTCCGACTGGCTGTACATGCAGAAATATCCTTAAGGTTTTTCTGATCAAACAACCCATACATGTGGCTGCGCACCGGCGACCACTTCACCAATCCGGGTTGCGGAGGAGATACCGGCCTTGTTTAATGTCGTGAGAAGCTGTTCCGCCTCCGCAGCGAGAACCGAAAGCAAAAGACCGCCCGATGTCTGAGGGTCGAAGAGGATCTCTTCTTCCTCCCGGGACAATCTTCGCTCCAATTTTAAGTCCCCATCAGCCAATTTTCGGTTCGCCTTATTGCTTCCGGTTGTTTCCCCTTTTTGGTACATCGGTAGCGCGTTCGGGTAAAGCGGCAATTTGTCATAGAAGAGGTTGATCCGAAGCCCGCTTCCCCTGGCCATCTCCAGCGCATGACCGATCATTCCAAATCCGGTGATATCCGTACAGGCATGGATATGAAATCCCAAGGCGAGTTCGATGGCCTTTTTGTTGAGAGAGGCCACTTCCGGGAGGATGAGTTCCAAATCACGCCAGGGGAGCTTCCCGGAGCGACAGGCATTAAACAGAACCCCTGTTCCGAGAGGTTTTGTAAGAATCAATACGTCTCCCTCCCGGGCCCTGCAATTCGTAAGAATCTTTCCCGGATGCACAATCCCGGTCACGGCAAGCCCGTATTTGGGTTCGTTGTCATCAACAGAGTGTCCACCCGCAATGGATGCGCCTGCTTCGAAAACCTTGTCATATCCGCCTCGGAGGATTTCTTTTAAAACGCCGATATCGAGCTGCTTGCTGGGAAACATGACCAGATTCAGGGCCGTGCAAGGTTTCCCTCCCATCGCGTACACGTCGGACAGGGCATTGGCAGCGGCAATCTGGCCAAACCAGTAAGGGTCGTCCACGGGCGGTGTAATAAAATCCGCGGTACTGATGAAGGCAATATCATCGGTCATCCGATAGACTGCGGCGTCATCGGAGGTTTCAAAACCCACAAGAAGGTTGGGATCTTGAGGCCGCTGTATTGCCTTAAGCGCGTCCGACAAATCTGCCGGACCAATTTTCGCAGCTCAACCGCAGGTGCGGGAGAGCCCCGTCAAGGTCTTCTTTTTAAATAGTATAGACATCTTCACACCCTCCATGGGGACAGGAAAAAGGGGGGACAGCTCCCGAATTTTGCTGCAAAAATCGGGAGCTGTCCCCCTTTTTTCCCGGGAGCTGTCCCCCCTTTTTCCATCATCCGTGGGTTACATTTACATGATTTCAGCCGCTTTTGCAAACTTCTTATAGAATTTAGCAATATCATCTCCTTGCTGCGCCATGCCTGCGGATCAGAAATACGAAGAAGAAGATCATGGTGAAGGTTACCCAGCCGCAGAATTGCATCAGGAAAGCAGCTCCCCAGCGCTCGATCAGCATGCTTCCCAGAATGCCACCCAGGGCGGAAGCCAGTGACATTCTTGCCACAGTCGCAATGTTCATATAGGTGGCGCGCATCTCCGGATGGGCTCGCCGGTCGATGAAATCGATGATCCCGAGCTGGGAGAGACCGTAGCCGGGTCCATGCAGCAGCGAGGCGGCGAACTTCAAAAAAAACGGCGTCTCCAGGGTGAAGAACGAATAAAGAATCAGACGGATTCCGCTCAAGAACAGGCCGGTTACAATCAGCCACCGGTTTCCGAACCGGTCGATCAGCTCCCGCGAAAACATCATCACCGGGATTTCAAAGATCGCCCAGGTTCCGAGGATAAAGCCGATCTCCAGCGGCGACTTCAGCACGTCGTCGAAAAAGTAGCCGGTGTAGGTGAAAGAGGAGGTGGTCACCACCCCGTGCAGAAAAATGAAGAGCAGAAACCAGCGGAAAAGGATATCTTTTTTCAGATGGCCCCAGGGGATGAGAATTGGAGCGGCCGTCGGCCTGGCCTCGATTCCGGACCAGGCGACGAATCCCAGCACGGCGAACGCCAGCGCTGCGCAGTAGAAGATCAGCGGGGTGTGGTGAAGGTAGAAGAGCAGGCCTCCCATCAGGACCGTGGAAACACTCCATCCGTAGGTTCCGAACACCCGGTAAGCGCCGTAGAACTCCCTGCGGAAATGTTTGTTGAGGAACTGCAGGGTTTCTGCGTCGAGCATGGGCATGATCGGATAGAAGAAGCCGTTCAAAAAAAGCAGCAGGACGAAGATGTAGATGAATTTGCCGTTTGCCGTCCAGCCGCGCGCAAAATCTTCGCCGGCCAGCCCGATCAGTGCTGCGAAGAGGGCGACGCCAAAACAGAAGAGGGTGATCAGGTGCTTTCCCGAATCGAATTTGTCCGCCAGAATCCCCGCCGGGATGTTCGCGATCAGGCTGACCAGCGGCATCACAAAGAAGATGAGCCCAATCAGCCCGATAGCGGGCGCGCCATCCGCATGGACGATAACGTGTTTGAAGAAGATGCCGAAAAACGGCGAGCTGATTCCGAGGCCGATGAAAAGCAGAAAAAAAAGCGTTTTCAGGTAGGCCGACTGTTTCCGGATGGAATCCATGAGGTGGTCAGCGCATCAGGAGGACCGGGATCGTGCTCTTCCGGATGACCGCGGAGGTCGTGGATCCGACCAGAAGCTCACGAAGGCGGTTGTGGCCGTAGGCCCCCATGACGAGAAGGTCTGTCGTTCCCTCCCGGATGAATTGGAGGAGGGCCTTGTCTTCCTTGCCCGCAAGAATTATTGTGGAGTTTTCAATCTGGAAGGCGGACAAGGCCGCCTCCGCTTTTTTCGCGAGAGTTTCCCCCGAAGTCCGATCGGAGGCGACCATGACGACGGAGAGCGGCCAGGCGGCCTGCTTCGACAATTCGGCGGCGAGTTTCAGCGCCTTCTGGGCCGGGGCGCTTCCATCGTAGGCAATGGCCATGCTTTTGATCTCATGAAAATGCTCGGGTGTCACGAGGACCGGTTTGCCGGAGCGCCGGACGACGGATTGCGCCGTGGAGCCGAGGATTGCCCCGCCATCGATATGGAAGTGTTCTCCCCGCTGGGCAAGCAAAACCCAGTCACAGCATTTGCGTCCCTCTTCGATGATCGTTTCGTCGATCACCCCGGTGACCTTCTTTGTTTCGGGATGAACCCCTGCCGCTTCGCACTGCTCGCGGAAATCGCGGAGGATGTCATCGGCTTTGGCGTCGAGACTGCTCTCGATGGCCGGCAGGAACTCTTGATACGGGGGGAGGCCGATGGAGCCGGAGATATCTGTGAAGACCGGACCCCGGATGAGGCGGATATCCACGACATGAAGCCCGGTCAGTTGTGCGTCCAGTTTTCGGGCGATATAAATTCCGTAGGCGATGGCCGTTTTCCCGTAATCGGAGCCGTCGGTGGGAATGAGGATATTCTGGATCATGGCGCCTCCATAAATGTTAACAAGCTCGCGGTCTCGCGATTTGCTGCGGCTCTTCCGCCCCCGTTGGGATCAGGCAGATGAAACGAAGGTCATCCGTGCCTTTGTTGATCAGGCAGTGGTTCTCCCCGCCGGGGATGAACACGGTTGTGCCCTCTCCGATCGGTGTCTCTTTTCCATCCTTGTCCCGTGCGACTCCCTTTCCGGCGAGGACGAAGATCTCGTGTTCCCAGTCGTGGGTATGATCCGGGCTGGTATGACCGGGAGAAATTTCGAAGATACGCATGATGAAGTTCGGCGCCCCTTCCTCCGGACCGATGGGAACCCTCTTGGTGATGCCGGGCATCGGCGCCGTGGTCGGGATATCGCGGTAATCTCTTATTTTCATGGAAAACCTCTCAGGTTAAGTCTACGCAACGACGAAGGCGTTTCGTAGAAAGCGTCTGCGTTTCATAAGCCATCTTTCGATGGATTGCAATAGAAATACATCGCCTGGTCGCACCTCCTTCAAAGCGACGGCGGTCCACGTCATCCCCCACCAGGCGCCTTTTTCCAATCCCATTGATGTTGGCCGATGTCTGCTCATTTGCTTAGCTTCCCTGCGGTGTAAGCGCTGAAACACCGATGGTCTTCATCCAGATTTTATCTACGATATTTTGGAATACCTGCTGTGGAGGTTGTGTGGATTCCAGCGGTATCCGGGCAATCGCCGTATTGGGCAATCCTCCAGTCGTAAAATATTCGGGCAGGCCTGCTTTCATGAGATCCACTCCGCGCGGACTACGAATTCTAACGCCCAGGCACTGGAGTCCGCGGAAATCCGTGACGACTTGCCCGACGATGATCGGCTTTTCCGACCAATCCCCGCGTGGGGTCAGATGTTCCGAGATCCAATGGTAAAAATCCAGTTCGTTGTTTTCATTTCCGGCGATGGGTGTTGGTGATGCCACTTCATCCTGGGTGAAAAAATGGGTGGCAAACGCCCGTCCGCGATTTTCCAGCACGATTCTATCGACCAGTACCAGCACCCGTTCATTAAGGATGCGATAGGCCGCCATGCACCTTTCCCAAACTTCGTTCGTCTCCAGTTGATCGGGACGATCGACCCCCAGTAACGCATGAACGGACTGTAAATACCCGTTTGCACGGGTAATCATTCGCAAGGCCCGGGCCGCCTCCAGTGTGCGGTCCGGATTGAACCGGCTGTAAAACAGTCGCCATTCGCTGGTGGTTTCAATGGCCGCATCCAGGCAGCAGCCAACGGCGGCCTGCCAGGCGATCTGATTTAATACCTGTTCATCGGGGATCAGCAGGGTAGCGATTTCTTTCAGGATCATCGCGGTCGGAAATTGGTCGCTGGGCACGATGGATTTTAGCGTCTGCGGAGAGATATGTAAAATACCCAGAGTCGCGGGTTTAAGATTGCGTCCAATGCCAGCCTCTACTGTAGTGCATGGTCCCTGTTGAAGGAGAGGCGCGGGCAGTTCATGATTGTTGATCAGCGTTACCCGGCATCGGTCCGCCACACGGGCAACGTAGGTTCGCCCTGGCTCGTCGATGGGAAATGCACGGTCTAACGCAAAGACTTGTTTCACCGGCATATCTGTGTCTTGCATTTGTTGTATGAGATCCGGCACGATCGGGGAGCGAAACGACTCGTTCAAATGGACGATCCGGTTTCCCACATCAGGATCCAGGCAGGTGAGGATCCTGTGCATGATGGCCGCCGAGGCCACCCCGTCCTCGTCATTGTCGGAAATGATCAACACACGTTCGCCTGCGCTGATGCTCCGAATCCGTCCCGCCAGTTGAGCGGACAGGTTTTCCAGGTGTTCCCGGTAAATGGCCAGATCGTGCATACGTTGCAGGGCGAGAATGTCGGAGGCGGTGGCCAAGTCCAGATCATAACGTTCCGTCACGGCCCAAACCGCCTCGTAACTGCATTCAAGTTGCCGATATAAATTGTATTCCTCCAGTTGGCGGTCCCACACTTGTCCCAGACTGTTCTGGAGCATTTCCGACAGGGATACCAGCAATCCGCCGGAACTGGCCAGGTTGTCCGGAATGACCTGAATGCCACGTTCCTTGAGGACTTGTTTCGCATCTCCTGACACGGCGGCGCCCGTCAATTCGCAAATCACTTTGACGCGAAGATCGCGGACGTTATCCTCGCGGATGGACGCGGGAATAGCCGTGAGCACCAGGATATCCGCGGTGACCTTCTTGAGCTCTGCGGGATCCTGGTGGTAGACCAAGGCCGCGTTCTGCTTTGAAGAGAGCACGCGGATCACGGGGCTTGCAAGAAAAGTATCGAACCGTTTTCCGGCGTTTTTATGCGCAACGATTGCGGCCAGTTCCTGCCGGGAAAAACCGTCCTCGCCGATAACCGCCCCCCTGCTGTCACTGACGGCTACAATCGTGGCGCCTTTTTGTACCATGAGGTTGGCCACATTCTTTCCGGCGTTGCCCAACCCCTCGATGGCCACCGTCATGCCATCCAAAGGCTTTGTTTTGCCGGTGAGTTTTTTCAAAAGGATTTCTACCGCCATCACGGCCCCTTGTGCCATCGCTTCCGACCTCAGTTCGGATCCGCAAATCTCCACGGGCTTGCGGGTGACCACGCCGAGCTTCGGGGTCGCACACTCGTAGGCCAGCGGCAGAGTGAAAAACACGATTCTCTGAACGGTCGGCACCACCTCTCCGGTGCCGGTGATGGCTTGAATGGCACGCTCCAGCACTTCCGCCCGCGCCTGCCGATACAGATCGGGCATGAGCTCTGTTACCCGGTCCCTGGTTTCGCACAGCAGACTCACAACAGTCCAAAATTTCTCTTTGAGATCCTCCCTGCTGATGCCGGGTGGTGGCATGTGCGCCGCCAGCGCTTCCTGCTCTTCCGATGAGAGCAGGGTATAACGATCGAACCAGCCTACCGGCAGCGCTTGTCCGGATGGTATCAGGCGGGCCAGCGTTCGTTCCATCATGATCCACTGGTTATCCAGCAGCGTCGTCAGATAAAGCGCCAACACACTCGGCTCGCCGCATTCGTCCAGGCAGCGCGTCGATAGCGCAACCGACAGTGCTCGCAAAATCGGTTCCCGGTGATGATAGAGCTTATCCTCCTTCTGCTGGCGTTCTCCTGTCCCGAAAAACAATTCCATCAATGCCCGATATTGCACGGGCGTTGGGGAGCCCTGGCTTGGCAGCGCATGGAGAAGATCCCGGAGTTGATCCCGCGATTCCGGCAGCATGATTTCATGTTCCATTTGCATTTTTGCGGCGGCCCGGGCCAAAGCACACGCAGTCGGCGAGTAATTTTTACGTTCCAGTATCTCTCGCAGCCGGACCGTCATGTCCTCGTCTCCGATGATGATCGTCGGATCGCTGGTGAGCAAGGTCCTGAGATGTCCTTCCACCACATTGGTGGGAAGTTGCAGACCGAGCCGGGAGGCTAAAGTGGTGTTTGTTTCGGCGGCGTGAACGATTTTGTCATAAGCGATCCGCTTGGCGCGTGTAAGCATTTCAGCGGCGCCATTCATCATCCACTCAATCAACTCTTTGTCTTCCCGCGCATGTTCCTCTCCCCCCTTGAGCAGGGATTTCAGCCGGTAACGCCCGCTGATCTCATCAAATTCCCGTGCCGCGCACAACATCAATCCCTCGCTACCGGCGAAGGGCGCTCCTGTCGCCTGGCTTTTTAAACTCATGCTCAGGCTTTCACCGGTCATAAATTCCCGCATGGCTTGCTTGACCAATGCCTCTGCTTCGACCGCCTTGGTCCATCGAGCCATCCCCGGTGGTGGAACCACCTCTATGACGCCAGGTTCCGATTCCTGAAAGTGACTCTCTTGGCCCAAAAGATCCTGCGGGAAAACGAGTTTTAACGCTCCCTTGCCCACTCGGCCCTGGATCAGGTGATGTGTCTCGACCAGGATGAAGCTGGTTTTTCCTCCGACACCGGGTTCGTCTGCTTCCCCCTCAAAAATGCTGTGCCGGCTAAAAATTCGAAATAAATCATCCCGCGTCAGGCCCAAATGGCGGGCCGCTACCCGGATGCGCTCCGCAATCAGCTTCAACAATTCATTGCCCGGTGTCGTGTCGCCCGTGATAGCACGAAATCCCAAGCCGTCATCCCAGTGGATTTCAGAGGGTGTGCTGCCCATAAGAGGGACGTTTTCTTGCCCGGCAACAAGCGGTTCTAAATCAGGATTCATTATGAAAATTTAACTCCCTAAAGAAAGATGGCGAAACCATTATCATAGTTTCGACGAATTAACATCAAGGAGAGTGATACTTACCCGGAGATGATTCCGCCGTATGAGCGGCCATCGGCGCTTCCGCAGCGTCCGGACTTTTTGAGGGCGGCAGGGCGGGTGGTTCGAGCACGGCGAGCCAGAGGGGATGGCGGTGTTTCGCATAGTCGAGTCGGACTGCGCCGGTGAAGATCCCCCGGATCATCGGCCGGTTTGGCTTGAGAAGAATCGCGCCGATGTGTCCGACAAAAACCAGGATGAACAGGACAAAAAAGAGGTTGTGCAGCGTCGTTGCCCAGAATACCATGGTATGGGACAGATCTGGGGCGTAAACGTTCTTGTAGGTCTTGATCAGGCCGGTCAGAACGAGCACGCCGATAACGACGGCAGTCCCCAGATAGGCAAGCCGTTGTTCGGGGAGATATTTATCGAAAGGTGGTTCCTCTCCCATACCGAAGAAAGTCTTGATGACGTCGATGGAGGCTTTCAGGTCCCCTTTTTTGGGGAGCAGTCCCCGATCGTTCAGCAGGCCGTGGTAGGCCAGATGGAAGAACGCCGCAGCGATGAAGACCACGGACGCGATATAGTGGATGTAGAGAGCGATGATGAAGTCGCTGGACCATCCGAAACCGGGAATGGCCGTTATCTTGAAGCGGGCGGCCATCGGGAGTTCAAACAGGCCCGACAAGAGGAGCGCCAGTCCCGAAAGTGCAATGGTCCAGTGTCCCGCCAGTTCAACCCAGCCGTGGCGAACCACCCGGTTTTTCTCCCTGATTATCCGTTCAGACATGGTCTATTCCTCCTTCTTTCCCGATTTGTCTTTTCTTTTCGAAATGAAGGCGAAGGCGCCCGCCAGACCGGCGACGATGCCCAGCGCCGGGGCGGCGAGGACGGCCTTGCCGATCGCGTCCGTTCCTGCCATCCGCCTCTTCACGCGGCCCAGGCCAGGTTGTCCCGGGCCCTTCTGGACAGCAGTGTCGAGGAACTCGAATGGGGCGGGAGAGACGTAGAGGGTGCCCGTTCCGTCGTTTTCCTCCTTGCCGTAAAGATACCCCCCGATACTTTTCGCCAGCTCCCCGGCCTTCGCGTAGATCTCGTTCCGGGGGCCGATTGACATCGCCTTCTTCGGACAGGCCTCGATGCAGGCTGGTGTTTTGTTCTCTTTCAGGAGATCGCTGCAGAGGTCGCATTTATACATGACGCCGTTTCCCATCAGGGTCGGGAGGACCTTCAGATAAACCCCGACACCCGACTGGCGCTGGGGGATCTCCCAGGGGCAAAGCGTTTTGCACTTGGCGCCGCCGAAGCAAGTATCCTGGTCGATGACAACGGCCCCGTTCTCGAACTTGTCGTTTGCGGCGAAGGGACAGAGGGTCGAGCAGGCGGGATTGTCGCAGTGCATGCACCTTCTCGGAATGAATACGGTCTTCTTCTGTCCGCTGATATCCAGATCCGCCTTCTGGACGAAGATCAGGTTGTAGGGAGTGAAGCGGTTGCTAACATCTTTTTTTTTCGACCAGTCTTCGACTTTGCGGGTGGGGAAGGGGATCGGGATCGGATCCGCCGGTTCGGGAATGCGGCCCGCCTTGATCTTTTTACATGCGGAGACACAAGCCGGCATTTCCCGGTCCGTGCAGCCGTCGCATTTTGTCAGGTCGATAAGGGTTGCAAGCCTTCCTTCGCCTGCCCACGCCTTCTTTGGAATTTCCAGCAGCCCGGTCGTTCCGATCATTGCGGCCGCCCCCGCCGTCTTCAGGAAACTGCGGCGGTTCAGATTCAATTTTATCTCCATTTTCTCTCCTCCTGTCCTTCGTCAAGCCATGTCGATGTAACGGGAAAGGGCTTTCTGGAATTCTTCCATCTTTAGCGTTCTCTCCGCCTCCGATTTTCCGGAGGTCTCTGCCAGGCACTGCTCAATGTAGATGTGGATGACCTCCGCGCCCGCCTTCTTGACGGCAGCCGTGACGGCGGAAACTTGTGTCAGGATGTCGAGGCAGGGCGCCTCACCTTCTACCAGTTTCTGTAGGCCGCGGAGCTGCCCCTCAATCCTCCGGAAGCGGTTGATGATTTTTTTTTGCGACACGCGATCCATCTCTAAAATACCCCCTTTGGGTATATATACCCATATGGGGTATTTATGTCAAGCCATATTTTAATTTAAAAACATGTTTTGCCAAGGGATGAGGAAGGGTTTTCTCCGTGAGTGTGAGGTTCCGTGGGAAGAAGAGAGCATCAGGGGAGGTCAGTCATGCGGTCTATTTCGGGAATGGTTCACCCTGCTGGGTGCACCCGAAATGAAAAGGCCCCTGTCTTGAGGACAGGGGCCTTGGTTCAATCGATTTGGCCGGGAATTACATTCCCATGCCGGGGTATCCGCCGCCGCCGCCAGGAGGCATGCCCGGCATCGCCGGTTCATCCTTCGGTTTGTCGGCGATCATGCACTGGGTGGTCAGCATGAGGGACGCGACACTCGCCGCATTCTGCAGCGCGAACCGGGTGACCTTCGTCGGATCAATAACACCGGCTGCGATCATGTCTTCGTACTTATCGGTACGGGCGTTGAATCCATAGGCGCCCTTCTTCTCTTTAACCTTCTCCACGACGATGCTGCCTTCCATGCCGGCATTGTTCGCAATCATCCGGAGGGGTTCTTCGAGTGACTTCCTGACGATCCTTACACCGACGGCCTCGTCGCCTTCCAGCGTCATTTTGTCAAGCGCGGGAAGCGTCCTGAGGTAAGCCACACCGCCGCCGGGGACAATCCCCTCTTCCACTGCTGCACGGGTTGCATTGAGGGCATCCTCAACGCGGGCCTTCTTCTCTTTCATCTCCGTTTCGGTTGCTGCGCCGACCTTGATCACCGCCACGCCGCCGACCAGCTTGGCCAGTCTCTCCTGAAGCTTCTCGCGGTCGTAATCGGAGGTGGTCTCCTCAATTTGGGCACGGATCTGCTTGACACGGCCTTCAAGGGCCGCGCGGGCTCCTGCCCCGTCAATGATTGTCGTGTTGTCCTTGTCAATGGTGATCCGCTTGGCGCGGCCGAGATCTTCAATCTTCGCGTTCTCCAGCTTGTAGCCCATCTCTTCGGAGATCATCTTGCCACCCGTCAGGACGGCGATATCTTCGAGCATGGCCTTGCGACGGTCACCGAATCCGGGCGCCTTAACGGCTGCCACATGGAGTGTGCCGCGGATCTTGTTGACCACGAGGGTAGCCAGCGCCTCTCCTTCGATGTCCTCGGAGATGATCAAAAGCGGCCGACCCATCTTGGCGATCTGCTCCAGAATCGGAAGAAGGTCCTTCATATTGCTGATCTTCTTCTCATTGATGAGGATGAGACAGTCTTCGAGCTCAACTTCCATCTTTTCGGCGTTGGTCACGAAATAGGGGGAGAGATAACCGCGGTCGAACTGCATCCCTTCGACGATTTCCAGCTCGGTATCCAGCCCTTTGGCCTCTTCCACGGTGATAACGCCTTCCTTGCCGACCTTCTCCATCGCCTCAGCGATGATTGCGCCGATCGCCTCGTCATTGTTAGCGGAAATGGTTCCCACCTGGGCGATCTCCTTGGCGTCCTTGGTCGGTTTGCTCAGTTTCCGGAGCTCCTTCACGACCACTTCCACGGCCTTGTCGATCCCGCGCTTCAGGTCCATCGGATTGCTTCCGGCGGCCACGCTCTTCGCGCCTTCGCGGAAGATCGCCTGGGCCAGAATCGTTGCGGTGGTGGTTCCGTCGCCGGCGACATCGCTTGTCTTGCTGGCCACTTCCTTCACCATCTGGGCGCCCATGTTTTCGAACCTGTCCTCAAGCTCGATCTCCTTGGCGACGGTTACGCCATCCTTGGTGACTGTCGGAGCGCCATAGCTCCGGTCAATAATCACGTTCCGACCCTTGGGACCGAGTGTTACCTTAACCGCATCCGCCAGGGTGTTGACCCCTTTGAGAATGGATCTCCTTGCATCTTCGTCGTACTGAAGTACCTTTGCTCCCAT